>BJFP01000066.1 GCA_014189875.1 Verrucomicrobiota bacterium
CGAAAAGTGGTTCCTCGGTTTTGCGGCAGCTTGCAGCGCACTGCTCGCCGTCGCGTTTGCCATCCTGATCCACCGCACCCTCCCGCGCGTCGCCGCTGCGGAGTGATGCAATCGTAGGCGCGCTTGTGAAAGCGCGGGCACTCTTTGCTTTTTCCGCCGCGAGATCAGCCCGCGCTTTTACAAGCGCGGCAACAGGCCCTTCAAATACGCCACGATGTCCGCGATGCCCTGCGCGGTGAGGCCGAACTGCGAGGGCTCGTACATCAGCGCAAGGCGTCGCGATGATCGCCGCTGCGTTTTACCCGAAGGACGTGATCCTGCGCCTCAGCGATTTCAAGACGAACGAATACGCGAATCTCATCGGCGGCAATGCCTACGAGCCCGCCGAGGAGAACCCGATGATCGGCTTTCGCGGCGCGAGCCGCTACGATCACCCGCGCTACCAGGCCGGCTTCGCGCTGGAGTGCCGGGCGGTGAAAAAAGTCCGCGAAGAGATGGGCTTCACGAAGCTCAAGCTGATGTTCCCTTTCTGCCGCACCCTCGACGAAGGCCGGAAGGTGCAGGCCGAAATGGCGGAGCACGGCCTCCAGCGGGGGCAGGACGGGCTGGAGATTTGCCTCATGTGCGAAATCCCCAGCAACGTGATCCTCGCCGAAGAGTTTGCCGACATTTTCGACGGCTTCTCCATTGGCTCAAACGACCTCACGCAGCTCATCCTCGGCGTGGACCGCGACAGCGAGATCGTTGCGCCGATTTTCGATGAACGGAACGCCGCGCTGAAAAAGATGATCGCGCAGGTCATCGCCACCTGCCGCGCCAAGGGCCGCAAGATCGGCATCTGCGGCCAGGCGCCGAGTGACTACCCCGAGTTCGCGCAATTCCTCGTCGAGCAGGGCATCGACAGCATTTCCCTCAATCCCGACACGGTATTGAAGACGACGCTGGCCATAGCCGAGCGCGAGCGGGAACTCGCAGGGAGGAACTCACGATGATCATTCGCAAATCCGCGGACGCCCCTATTCTGCCGCGGTTCAGCCACTGAGAGCGCAACGCCCCTTCATCGAATGCCCAGCACTTCCGTTCCGTCGCAACCTGTGGCTTCGCACGCGCGGGCGCCACAGGCGATCCTTCTGCGAATCCAGACATCGCTCATGTCATCTGGCGATTGCCTGATGATCCTCGCCGTCCCGACCGTGCCGCTTCTCGTCATCGAAGCACGCAAGGCATTCCTTCGCCACCGCACGGTTCATGCTCCGAATTACCGGGGCTTCGGTTTCACCCTGGCCCTCGTCTTTGCGAGAACGATCGCATTCCGCGGACGACGCACCGAGCAATCCCGCCGGCATCAGCAGCCTGGTCGGAAGGCCCAGCGCGCGGCCTACTCGTGAACAATCACCGGCGTGCCGACCTGCGAATTCTGGTAAAAGTGTTCCGCCATCACCCTCGGCAGCCGCACGCATCCGTGCGACGCGGGATAGTTCGGCACATAGCCCGCGTGCAGCCCGTAGCCGCCGGTGAAACGCATGAAAAACGGCATCTTTGCACCCTTGAACGAACAGCCCTCGGGAGTCGCCATCTTGCTTGTGTCCACATCACGCTTCACGACATCGCCTGACTCGTTGAGGAAGCTCCCATACAGGTTTGACTCGTGATTTAGGTCCTTTTGGATCACCGCAAAACTGCCGACCTGCGTGCGAAATCCACTCTTCCCGCTGCTGCACTTCGTCTCGCCGACCAGCACATCGCCCCGGAAGAAAAATGCGCGCTGCTTACCGAGATCCACCACGATCTTCGGCGCGCCTTTTCCAGCCGTGTCATTCCAAGTGTAAGGCGGCACAGGCTTTCCCGGAACCGGTTTTGGCGGCGGCGGTGGCGGCTTCGTCGCGCACCCGGCCAGCATGCCCGTCGCCACGACGGCGAGGATCAAGGTCGAGAAATTCTGTGTTTTCATAAACGGCGGGGACCGTAGCGCGACTCCGCTTCTTTGCAAAGGATTCGTGCTCAATGCGCAACACCCGCCGACATCCGACGCGGCGGAACCCCCGCAATCCAGTTAGCTACTGAACCGCTGATGAACACGGATCACAGGGATCACAGGCGTCCCGCACGCAATGCGTTGCCGCACCGTCCGGTGCATTCATCAGCAGGCTGGAAGCCCGTTGTCCGCACAGATTGGAAGCCTGTGTTCCGTTTCGCAGCGCCCTGCGGCTGGATCGCCCCGGCTGAGAACTCTTGCCAGCGCGCCGCGCGTTCCCATTCTCCGCCACGATGGATGTCGCACGCATCGAAACTTTATTCCGCGAAAACTTCACGCTCTCCGGCGATCTCGGCGCTTCGCTGAGCGTGTGGCGCGACGGGCGCGAAGTGATCTCGCTCGCGGGCGGCTGGCGCGATCGCGAGCGCACGCTGCCGTGGACTGCCGACGCGCCGGTGCTCGTATGGAGTGCGACGAAGGGCCCGGCTGCCGCGTGCGTGCTGCACGCGATGCAGGCGCGCGCGCTCACGCCCGACACGCGTGTCGCCGACGTGTGGCCGGAATTTGCGGCTCATGGAAAGGGCGCGATCACCATCGGCCAGACGCTCTCGCACCAGTCCGGAGTGCCCGCGCTCGACCGCGTCGCGAACGTCCTCGATCACGCCGAAGTCGCGCGCGCCATCGCGGAGCAGGCACCGCTCTGGGAGCCGGGCACTGCGGTCGGCTACGGCCCGCGGCTCTTCGGCTTCCTGCTCGATGAACTCGTGCGCCGCATCGCGGGCCGCACGCTCGGCGAATACTGGCGCACTGAATTCGCAGAGCCGCTCGCGCTCGATTTCTGGATCGGCGTGCCTGAGGACTTTGTGGAAAAAGTCGCGCCCATTTTCCCGCCGAAGACTGCGCCGCCGAAGGATCGTTTCTACACCGCATTCGTCACGCCCGGCTCGCTCACGCTGCGCGCATTCGGATCGCCGATGGGATTGAAATCCGTCGCCGAAATGAACGCGCCCGCGGGCCGCCGCGCGTCGCTGCCCGGCTTTGGCGGAATCGGCACCGCAGCCGCGCTCGCAAAATTTTACGCGATGCCCGCAGCCGGTGGCTCGCTCGATGGCCGCACATTTTTCACCGCGCAGACGCTGGCGTGGATGCAGCGCACGCTCGTGCAGGGCGACGATCTCGTGCTGCTCACGGATACCGCATTCTCCGCCGGCTTCATGCGCGATCCGGTTTCACCCGCCGGCAAAAAGCTGCGCGCGATGTTCGGCCCGTCGCTCTCCGCATTCGGCCATCCCGGCGCCGGCGGAAGCCACGCGTTCGCCGACCCGGAGCACCGCATCGCGTTTGCCTACGTGATCAACCAGATGGAACCCGGCGTCCTCCCCGGCCCGAAGGCGCTGAGGCTGGTCGAGGCGATCTACGGGTGAGAAACTCAACGGGAGGTGATGTCCCGATTTGGCGTTTGGAGTTGAGCGTTTGGTGTTTGGTGTTTGGTGTTTGGTGTTTGGTGTTTGGTGTTTGGCCAGCCGCAGGCGCATCGAGTTTCTGAAAAGTTTCCAGTGATCGGGAGGCCGTTGCGCGGGGCCAAACGTCAAACGCCAAACGCTCAACTCCAAACGCCAAAAGAGAACTCTGACCGATAAGCTCACGAGACGATGGCGGAATGACCGCGCATTTGCCATCATCCACACGTCATGTTCCAAGCCGCTGCCACGCCTCCGCCGTTGGTGCCGCACCATCAAGTGGTGCGCCCGATCGGGCGCGGGAGCTACGGCGAGATATGGCTCGCGCGTTCGCTCACCGGTGCGTGGCGCGCGGTGAAGATCGTGGAGCGTTCGCGTTTCGATGACGAACGATCCTTTGAACGCGAGTTCGACGGCATGGCGCGTTTCGAGCCGGTGTCGCGCGAACACGAGGGCTTCGTGGACATCCTGCACGTCGGGCGCAGCGATGACGGCGGATTTTTCTACTACGTGATGGAACTCGCGGATGACGCGATCCCGCGCGGGAAATTCGATCCCGCCGAGTATCAGCCGAAGACGCTGAAGAGCGAACTCCAGCGTGTCGCGCGTCTGCCGGCGGACGAAGTGATTACGCTCGGCCTCTCGCTCACGACTGCGCTCGCTGCGTTGCATCAGCACGGGCTGGTGCATCGTGACATCAAGCCCGCAAACATCATCTTCGTCGGCGGCGTGCCGAAGATCGCGGACATCGGGCTCGTGTCGGCGATGGGGCAGGATTCGTTCGTGGGCACCGAGGGCTACGTGCCGCCGGAGGGTCACGGCACGGCGCAGGCGGATCTTTATAGCCTCGGAAAAGTGCTCTACGAAATCGCGATGGGGAAGGACCGGATGCAGTTCCCCGAGGTGAACACGGCCATCTCGGCGATGCCGGACAAGGTGCAGCTCATGCGGCTGAACGACGTGCTGCTCCGCGCCTGCGCGCGGGACACGGATGCGCGTTACGCGACGGCGGATGAGATGCGTGTGGATCTGGAAAATGTGCGCGACGGGCGTCCGCTCGGCGGCGTGCATCACCGCCGGCGCTGGCTGCGGCTCGCGGCGCTGCTGCTGGTGTGCGCGGTGGCGTTCGGCGCGTGGAGGAGCTGGCCGTTTGGGCAGCCTGCTGGCGAGGGCTCTGTGCTCGTCGAGACGGATCCTCCGGGCGCGATGGTGATCATCGAGCAGCGGATGCAGCGGAGCCCGGCGCATTTCACGGGAGTGAAATCCGGCATGCGCAATGCGCACGTGATGCTTGCCGGCTACGATCCGCTCGACGTGCCGCTGAAGATCGCGCCAGACACGGAGACGAAGCCGCGCGCGATCTCACTCCGCCGCAGCCTTGGAAATGTGCGTGTCGCGTCGGAGCCCGCGGGCTGCGAGTTCGAGATCCGCAGCGGCGCGGAGACCGTGCAGAGCGGGAAGGCGCCCGCGGATTTCAACGGGCTGCCGACGGGCGCGTATGAGATCGTGATGCGGCACGACGGCTTGGAAAAGCGCGCGGCGATCGAAGTGGTGAGCGGCGAGACTGCGACGGCGTCGCTCGCATTTGGGTCGGGAAAATTTCTCATCAGCAGCTCGCCGCAGGGCGCGGAGATTTTCGCGGATGGAAAACCCGCGGGCACCGCGCCGTGCGAAATCGCGATCGGGGAGGGCGAGCACAAGCTCACGGCGCGGTACCGCGCGTGGCCCGCGCAGGAGCGCACGGTGCGCGCCGAGGCCGGGACGGAGGCGGGCGTCGCGTTTGCGTTCCCGTTTGGCCGCGCAAAAATCACAAGCGCGCCCGCGCAGGCCAGCGTGATTTTTGACGGAAAGGAAATCGGCCTCACGCCGCTGCTCGTGGATGAACTCGAGCCTGGCGAGCGGAAGTATTCGCTGCGGCTCGCGGGCTACCGGAATGCGGAGGCGGTCGCGAATGTGAAGGCCGGCGAGCAGGCGTTCGTGGGCGTGCGTTTCGAGCGGCGGCCCGTGCCGCATCGCGGCGACAAGTGGGAGAATACGCTCGGGATGCGCTTCGTGCCGGTGGGCGATGTGCTCGTGGCGGTGTGGCCCGTGCGCGTGCGCGACTTTCAGGCGTTCGCCGAGGCGACGGGCCTCACGCGCGTGCCGCTGGAATTTACGCAGGAGGACACGCATCCCGCGGTGAATGTGAACTGGGAGGACGCGCGTGCATTTTGCCAGTGGCTCACCGAGCGGGAGATCAAATCGGAGCAACTCGGCGAGGGGCAGAGCTACCGGATGCCGACAGACGCGGAGTGGAGCATCGCCGCGGGGGTCACCGGCGAGGGCGGCGCGACGCCGCAGGAGCGCGATGGCGGCGTGCGTGATTTCGCATGGGGCAGGGCATGGCCGCCGCCGCCGCGCGCGGGAAATTTCGCGGACATTTCGCGGAAGCGCCAGCCGTTCATCGCGGCCTACAGCGACGGGTTCGCGCAGACGTCGCCGGTCGGGAGTTTCCCCGCGAACAAGGCGGGCCTTTTCGACATGAGCGGCAACGTGTGGCAGTGGGTCGAGGACATCTACAGCAGCAGCCCGCAGCATCGCGAATGGCGCGCGCTGCGCGGCGGATCGTGGGCGACGAGCAAGCAGGAATACCTGCGCCTCGGCTACCGCGAGGTCGCGGATATCAAGCAGCGGGATGTGACGTATGGCTTCCGCTGCGTGCTCGTGCCGGGCGGGGAGCGGTGAATGCCGGGCCAAGCCATGTCACGATGGCCACGGCTTTTTAATGTGAATGTCCTGACTGCCGATTGACACCCGATTGTGAACGATGTCTAGTTTCAAAAACCCCATTCAAAAACCCCATTCAAAAACCCCCATTCATATGAACGACTCTTTTCAGACTGAACAGACCGAACAGGAAGGCGAACTCCATCAGCACTTCGTCGAGCCGCCGCTCACTTTCATGCAGAGACTCCAGCAGAAGTTTGCCGAGTCGCGATACTTCATGCTGTCGTGCGTGATCCACACGATCATCGTGATCGTCATGGCGTCGATCGTTTACAAGTCCATGGTCGAGCCGCCGGATTTCGTCGCCGAGGGCGGCGACGGCCTCATTGCCACGGAGGAAAATCTCTCGTCGCCGCCGGAATCGCCCGCGGATGCCGTGCCTACGGAGGCGCAGGTGGCGCCGACGCCGACCATCAACAGCCCGACCATTGACGTCATCCAGACGACGAGCACTGCGAATACCTTCAAGGTCGCGCCTCAGCAGGTGAACGTGAAGCTCAACACGAACACGACGGACCTCACGAAGGCCACGGGCAACATCACCAAGATGGCCGGCGGCCTCGGCGGTCTCCCCGGTGCAATGAAAGGCCGCGTGGGTGCCGGAAAGGCAAAGGCGATGACCGACAACAAGATGAAGCCGAAGGCTGAACAGGCGGTCTTGAAAGGCCTCGCGTGGTTGCAAAAAAACCAAGCGTCCGACGGCTCCTGGGGCGACAGCAACAAGGGTGCGATGACCGGGCTCGCACTGCTCTGCTTCCTCGGTCACGGCGAGACGCCTGAGTCGCAGCAGTTCGGCTTCACGGTGAACAAGGCCGTCGAGTGGATTCTGACCAACGGGGCGGCAAACGAGGGCCGCCTGCATATGGCAAAGGCGTTCAACCAGCCCGGCGTCTATGAGCACGCCATCGTCACCTACGCGTTGGGCGAATATTACACGATGACGCAGGATCCGAATGTGAAGGAACTCTTCAAGCAGGCCATCGGCTACATCGTGCAGGGCCAGGGCCCCGACGGCGGCTGGATGTATTCCTACGACAAGAGCGCGGGCGATCTCTCTGTCAGCGGCTGGCAGATTCAGGCGCTGAAGGCTGCGTACCTCAGCAAGCTCGGCATCTCCGGAGTGGATGAGGCCCTCGACAAGGCGATGGCCTACATCGAGCACAGCAAGGGGCCGAAGGGTGGCTACGGCTATCGCGGACCTGCGGACAAATACAGCCTCACCGGCGTCGGCATCCTCTGCCAGCTTTTCTGGAAGGGCAATCGCGACACGATCAAAAGCGGCATGGAATGGATGCTGGAGCACACCCAGAAAAACGAGCCGGTGAAATATCAGGGGCCCAAGGCGGATCTCTACGCTTGGTATTACCACACGCAGGCCTGCCTGATGTTTGGCGGCAGCGCGTGGACGAAATGGAACAACTGGTTCCAGGATGAAATCGTGGATGCTCAGGCCGCTGAAGGAAGCTGGCCGCCGATGGCCGCGGGCAGCCACGGCAATTTGCAGAACGGAGCTGGCATGTCGGCGACTGTGTATCGCACGACGCTCTGCATTCTGATGCTGGAGGTCTTCTACCGCTACATGCCGTCGCACCGCGAGGGCTGAGCGGACGGCACGTTTCAAATTTCGCAAGGGCCGCGCTTCACACGAAGCGCGGCCTTTTTCGTCCCGCGGAAAAATCGCCGCGATGAACATGCGGTTAGCCGTAGCATCGCGCGTTGACGGTCTGCCGCGCGGTGGTTTCCTCCACGCACACACTTATGGCCGATATGCGGCGATGGCTGCATCCATTTGGCCTTGCTCCCTCAATGCGTGGCCAAAATTGTAATGGAATGCTGAATCGCCCGGCGACAGCACGATGGCCTGCCGAATCATCCCCTCGGCAAGCTTATGCCGTCCTGCGTGCAAAGCGAACACTCCGAGCAGATGCAGGGATTCGGCGTGCCTTGGTTCGACCGATAGAATTTGCCGGCAGATCGCCTCAGCGTCCTGCGTGCGTCGTGGGAGAGCAGCTTCGAACGGACAAAATAGAACTGTGGCCGTTGGCACCAGTGGAAGAAAACCAGAATGAATACGGGTCGGGCGGCGGCAAAGCAGGAGAGGATTGCAGCCTTGCATGGCAAGACGGGCGCAAGGCGGCGGGATTGCATGACTTTCGGAAGGCAGCGCGCAAGCCACGAGCTACGAACGTGCCACACCGCCTCGCAGCCCTCCTCGCGCGAGGTTGCAAACCTCGCCTGCTTTTGCCGCCGTCCCGTGGGAAAAATTGGAGGCGGAGGTGGGAGTCGAACCCACTCGTAGAGGTTTTGCAGACCTCGGCCTTCCCACTTGGCTACTCCGCCGAATTTGAGTCGCGCTTATTTACGGAAAACCCCGCGCGCGTCAACGGACAATCCGTGCTCAGTTTGCAAACACGAGCGGCGCGGGGATGAGCTGCACGCCGCCGCCCAGGTCGGGCGCGCCCTCGGACTGCTCGAGCGCGGTCACGAGATTTTTCTCGAATGTGATGCTCAATTTTCCCGCCGGCACCTTCACGTAGATGATATTTCCCACGAGGTTCCCCAGCGGGTCGCGGCCAATCGTCTCCTGCGGCACGCGTGCGTAGCGGATGAATTCCCACACCTCCTGGCGGCCCTTCGCGTCGAGCTTGGTCTGCTTTTTCTGCGGCTTGCCGAGCGCGACCGCGACCTCGTCCTGCGTCATGTTCAGCGCGACCTCGTTTTTTGCGATGAGCGCATCCACGTCCGCCTTGCGCTGCGCGTTCTTTTTCACGGCATCGACAAATTCCGGCTTCATCGGCGTGAGCGCCGATGCCGGCACCCATCCGACCACCGCGCCTTGCGCCGCGGTGCCGCGCACGCGCACCGCGGAGTCCGCGATCGCGATGACTTCGGCGACGCTGCCCTTCCGCAAAATCCCGAGGTAATTGCCGCTGGCGATCTGGCTGTGCACCGCGGCCTCGCCGATGACGGAAAGTTTCACAGGCTTGATGGCGAGATCCTCAAGATAAACCGCGCCCGGCTCGCGCGGCAATCCGCTCGGCGCATGCGGCGCAGGCCCGGCCTCCGAAGCGTATGCCGTGAAAATTGCGAGAGCGAGGGAGATGAACGGGGCTTTCACGCGGGAAACGATAGGCCGGTTTGGCGCGGCGGAAAGTCGAATTATTCGACAGGCTTGCGTCCGGGCGTGACAAAATGCCGGAAGCGGCGGCCTGTGCTCATACGCCTGCTCGATGCCAAATTATCGAGGACGAGGACGAGGACGATCTCGCGCTGCTTCCACATTTAACCACACCCCATTCCGTCCCGCAGCGCGCCTTCATCGTTGCGCCGCGCACGGCATTGCGGCATCTGCCTGCGCGATGAATTCCCCGCGCTCCTCCGCACTTTTTTCCGAAGCCCGCAAACTGATCCCCGGCGGCGTGAACTCGCCCGTGCGCGCGTTCCGTGGCGTGGGCGGCGAACCGTTCTTCGTCGAGCGCGCGAGCGGGTCGCACATCTGGGATGCCGACGGACGCGAGCTGATTGACTACGTGGGCACCTGGGGCCCCGCGATCCTCGGCCATGCGCCGCGCGCGGTGCTCGATGCGATCACGGCGACGGCTGCGAAAGGCGTGAGCTTCGGCATCCCGCACGCGCTCGAAGTCGGGATGGCACGGACGATTTGCGAATGGGTGCCGTCCATCGAAAAAGTCCGCATGGTGAACAGCGGCACCGAGGCCACGATGTCCTGCGTGCGCCTCGCGCGCGGCTTCACCGGGCGCAGCAAGATCGTGAAATTCACCGGCTGCTACCACGGCCATGTGGACTCGCTGCTGGTGAAGGCCGGCAGCGGCGCGCTCACGCACGGCTCGCCCGACAGCGCGGGCGTGCCCGCGGAACTCGCCGCGCTCACCATCACACTGCGCTACAACGATCCCGACGCGCTGCGCGCAGTCTTCGCCACGCACGGCAGGGAGATTGCCGCCGTGATCGTCGAATCCGTCCCCGCAAATGCCGGTCTCTATTTTCCCGAGCCCGGCTTCTACGAGCTGATGCAGAAGCTCTGCGCCGAGCACGAGTCGCTCGTCATTTTCGACGAGGTGATGACCGGCTTCCGCCTCGCGCGCGGCGGCTACCAGCAGCTCTGCGGCATGAAGCCGGACCTCACCGCGCTCGGCAAAGTGATCGGCGGCGGCCTGCCCGTCGGCGCATTTGGCGGACGCCGCGAAATCATGGACATGCTCTCGCCCGACGGTCCCGTGTACCAAGCCGGCACGCTCAGCGGCAACCCGCTCGCCCTCGCCGCCGGCCTCGCGCAGCTCCACGAACTCGATCGCCTCGACGGCTGGGCGAAGCTCGAAGCGCTCGGCGCGGAGTTCGAAGAACGCACCCGCGCAGGGCTGAAGCGCGCGGGCCGCGACTACAATTTTCGCCGCATCGGCTCGATGTTCTGCCTCTACTTCACGAGCGCCGGCACCCCGATCCGAAACCTTGAGGAGGCGATGGTGTCGGACAAAGCCACGTTCGCAAAATTCTTCCACGGCTGCCTCGAACGCGGCGTCTATTTCGCCCCCTCGCAATTCGAAGCCGGCTTCCTCTCGCTCGCGCACACGTCCGAAGACATCGCACGCACCGCGGACATCGCCGCCGAAGTGCTCGGAAAAATCTAGCCTCAGAAAGCGCGGCCCCCGTCCTCCTCTCACCTCTCAACCATTCTGGTGGGCAGTGAGGGATTCGAACCCCCGACCAACTCGGTGTAAACGAGACGCTCTACCGCTGAGCTAACTGCCCGTCGCAATGTCATCAATCGCTGCGTGCCACTATGCCGCGCGGACGCCGCCGGGCAAGCCCATCCGCTCATGCACTCGGGGGAGCGATTCAATCTTCGCAACAGGCCTTCGGTGAACCGCCCCAAAGTCTTCGCCGTTTGCAGTGGAGCGGAGTCGTGGGCCAGCGGGGACGCAGCAGAACGGAAAAGGGTGAAGTCTTTGCGGTGGCGTGTCTGTGGCTTGTCTTGTCCGGATTGTCCCTCCAGTCTCGCCGCCAGATGACCCCGGCACAGTTTAAGGCGAAATGGGCGAAGTTTTCCGGCAAGGAAAGCGCGGCGTATCAGGATCATTTTTCCGATCTGTGCCGGATGCTCGGCGTGCCGACGCCGATTGAGGCAGACCCTACCGGCAACGACTCGTTTTGTTTCCAGAAGCGCGTTGCAAAGGACGCCGAGCTTTTCGATTTCGACGCCACGGGCGAGGCGTTGCCCGCGAGCAAAGAGCGCGGCTTTGCCGACGTGTGGAAACGCGATTGCTTCGGATGGGAATACAAGGGGCCGGGTGAAGACCTCGAAAAAGCCTACAAGCAACTTCTCCGCTACCGGGAATCGCTGCTCAATCCGCCGCTGCTCATCGTCTGCGATTTTCACCGCTACATCGTCCGCACGAATTTCAACGGCGCGGTGCAAGAGACGCACAGCTTCACGAACGCGGACATTGATTCTCCCGCCGCGCTCCGCGTGTTGCGTGCCGCGCTCGCCGCTCCCGATGAACTGCGACCGCGCGAGACGACGGCGGACGTAACCGAAAAGCTCGCGCAGAAAATCGCCGCCATCACCATTTCGCTGCAAAAGCGAGAAGCCGTCGAATTGGCGAGTGCGAAGACGCGCAAAGAGCATTCCGTTGCACAGAAGAAAAATCTCCGCATCGCCCGCTTTCTCAACCGGCTCGTCTTTTGTTTCTTCGCGGAAGACACCGGCCTGTTGCCGGAAAACATCTTTGGCGAGGTGTGCGCCGCCGGACTGGAAGACCCGAAGCATTTCGCCGAGAGCTTGGAAGACCTTTTCAAGTGCATGGCGAAGGGCGGACGTTTCGGCACGCACAAGATTCGCCACTTCAACGGCCATCTTTTCGAGGATGCGACCGTTTTTGAATTGCTCCCCGATGAAATTGAAAAGCTCGCCGATGCCGCCGGTTCTGACTGGCAAAACATTCAGCCGAGCATCATGGGCACACTCTTTCAACGCGCCCTCGACGAGAATCAAAGGGCCGCATTGGGCGCGCAATACACCGGCGAGAAGGACATCCGCGATCTGTTGGAGCCGGTGCTTATGGCACCGCTTCGCCGCGAATGGCGCGAAATCCGGCGCGCCCTGGCCGCGTTGCTCGCGAAGGGCAAGGCCACGAACGCCGCGCGCGACACGCTCGCAGCTTTCCAAAGGAAGCTCGCCGCCATCATCGTGCTCGACCCCGCGTGCGGGAGCGGAAATTTCCTCTACGTGGCGCTTCAGCTTTTGCTTGCGCTCGAAAAGGAAATCATCACTGCCGCCGCGCAGCTCGGCTTCACATTCACGCCGCAAGTGAGCGTGCAACAACTCCGCGCGATTGAAATCAACCCCTACGCTTACGAGCTAGCGCAAGTCTCCGTGCAAATCGGCGCGCTCCAATGGCGGCGCGACAACGGTTTCGACAACGACCGCACGCCCGTTCTGAAAAACCTCGACGGATTCTACAACGAAGATGCCTTACTCGTGCCGCACTTCCACAGCAAGGCCAAGAGCTTGAAGGAAGCGCAGGCGGAGGAACACGAGACGCAAGGCGCACTGAAATTCTACACGGAGCGCGATTGGCCCGCCTGCGATGTGATTGTGGGCAATCCGCCGTTTCTCGGCGGGAGCAAATTGTGGGAAGAGCTTGGCCGCAACTACCAGAAAGAGCTTTGGCGAGTTTATGAAAACCGTGTGCCGGGCTTTGCCGACTTGTGTTGCTACTGGTTTGAGAAAGCACGGCAGCTCATTGCCGATGGAAAATGCAAACGTGCGGGCTTGCTCGCAACGCAGGCCATTCGCGGCGGCGCGAGCCGCGAGGTTTTGAAGCGCGTGAAAGAATCCGGCGGGATTTTCTTCGCGGAGAGCGACCGCGATTGGATTCTCGCGGGCGCAGCCGTGCATGTGAGCATGATCGGGTTTGACGATGGCACCGATGAAGCGCGGACGGTGGACGGCAAGCCCGTGGCCGTCATCCATTCAAACCTCACCGCTCATGCCGACGTGACCGGCGCGAACCCGCTCGCGGAGAACTTGGGCATTTCATTTCGAGGGACGCAGAAATCTGGTGACTTCGACATCCCCGAAGCACTCGCGCTTGAATGGCTCGCACTGCCAAACCCGCACGGGAAACCAAATTCCGACCTCCTCAAACCGTGGCTCAATGGCAGTGCCATCGTGAAACGAATGCCGCCCGCGTGGATAATTGACACGGGCACGGATTTGACGGCGGAAGCGTTCTCCCTTTACGAGCGCCCGCACGCGCACGCTTTGCAGCACGTCAAACCACAGCGCGACGAAAACAAGCGCGAGCATCGCCGCTTGAATTGGTGGCTTCACGCCGAGACGTGCCCCGGAATGCGCTCGGCAGTGAGCGGGCATCATCGCTTTCTTTCCACGCCCCGCGTTTCCAAGTTCCGCATTTTTTCATGGGCGGATGCGATAGTCCTGCCAGACGACGGCATTTACATCTTCGCCCGCTCGGATGACTACTTTTTCGGCATCGTGCATTCGCAGATTCACGAGGTATGGGCACGGGCAAACGGAACCCAAGTGCGGGAGCGCGAGAGCGGCTTTCGCTACACGCCAAACACTTGTTTCGAGACGTTCGCATTTCCCCGCGCCACGCCCGCACAGGAAGCCGCGATTGCCGCCGCCGCTAAGGAATTGAACGCACTGCGCGAACGCTGGCTCAATCCGCCCGAATGGACGCAAACGCACACGCTCACCTTTCCCGGCTCCGCCGCTGGCCCGTGGGCGCGCTACATTGACCCGCAGACCGTTGACCCGCAAACCGGCATCGGCACCGTGCTCTATCCGCGCCTTGAACCGCGCGACGCCCAGTGCGCCGCGAACCTCAAAAAGCGCACCCTCACGAACCTCTACAACGAACGCCCCGCATGGCTCGCCCTCGCGCATCAAACGCTCGATGCCGCCGTCGCCGCCGCCTACGGCTGGCCCGCTGACATGAGCGACGATGAAATCCTCGCCCGCCTACTCGCGCTCAATCACGAGCGCGCCGCCGCCGAGCAAGCGACCGCAAAAAAATCGGACGCAAAGCCGCGGACGACGCGCGCGAAAGACGCGGACGAAATGCTGTAACGCAATGGGCCTCACGATTCACTTCCATCTTTCACTCCACCCGCAAGCGCCGGACATGGACGACCTGCGCGCACGCTGGGCCGTGGAGGAAGCGCGCAGGCTCGCCGTGAGGATGAAACGGCGTGGCGCATTCGAGGAAGTCGGCCCGCTGCGATGGGATGCGCTCGCGCGGTCGCGCTCGCTCGAGTGGATTATTTTCCCCGTGCCCGGCGAGCGGAACACAAGCACGGGTGCGGAGGTGCCCGCCGAGCGCGGCCATGTCTTCCGCGTCGGCGTCGGGCGCGACTGCGAGCCGCTGTGGATTGGCCTTTGCCAGTATCCCGCGAGCGTGAGGGTGCGCGGACGCGAGCTGCGCGTGCGTGTGCAAAAGGGCGCGGCATGGAGGCTGAGTGGTTTCAGCAAGACGCAATACGCGAGTCTTCACGGCTGGGAATACTTTCGCCGGTGCCACGTCGCGATTGTGGATTTCCTCGCCGCGCTGCGTCCGCTGGGATTCGACGTGAAGATTTCCGATGAAGGCCACTACTGGCCGCGTCGCAGTGAGCGGGCTTTGCGCGCGGAGGTGGACAAGATGAACCGTCTCGTGGCCGCCGCCGCTGGCGCGATGAAGGACGCGGAGGAAGAAGGCGGAGTGCAGGCGGCGATTTTCGCGCACCCGCAATTCGAGCGACTGGAAGCGGAGGGCGCGGACATGCTCTCAAAACGGAAGTGAAACCCCGCGTTTTCGTGTCAGCTAACGGCCGTGAAATCAGACCTCACCAAGCGGCGCTACCGGGCGCAAAAACGCTCGGCGTGCGCAATGTGCAAGCCGCACCAGCGCGGATGGGAAGACAAGAAGACGACAGGCGATTTGCGCGTCGCCGTGAAGCATGAGCAGGAAATCCGCGATGCGCTCTTGTGAGCGTGCGCGCGAATCACGTTCACCAATGAGCTACGGCAGGCAGAAAACAGAACACGCAGGCGCGAAGAATGGAGGCAGCGGCTTTTACGGGCCGCGCGCCCTCGCGAAGCAGTATAGCAAGGTGAAGCGCCGTGCCGCCGGAATGGAAATCACCGCGAAGGAATTTGATGCGCGATTCGATGCCGGTGAAGATATCTCGCCGTGGCTGGATTTGGATTCCGCCATCGTTTGCAAGCCGGGCAAGCCGCCCGTGTGGGCGAAGACGGGCAAGCCTGTCGAATGGGGTGAAGTGCCGCCGGGGCGCGCGGAGTCTTTGGGATTGAAGCCGCCAGCCGCAAAGAGGTGAGTGTGATCGCGGCTGCGTAGCGCCAGCGCAGGCTTGGGCGCTTGTCTTTTCCGCCAAGTCGGCGACAGTTGTCACCACACGAGACGAGGCGACTCGCAAAAAGCGCCGAACAAAATCCATGAGCACAGCGGAACTCATCTACGAAAAGGCGCGGAGCCTCCCGGCAACGCTTCAGAGTGAGGCTTTGCAGTTTGTGGCGTATCTTGCCAGCCGTCTTGACGCCGCGAGTGAGGCGGTGAAATGGCAGCAACTCATGCGAGAGACGCAGGCATTTGTGGCTGCACGCGGCATCACGGATGGCGACATTGCCAATGAAGTCGCCGCCGTGCGTGCCGGACGATGAGAGTGTTGGTGGATACCAACGTCGTGATCTCCGCCATCCTGCGGGACGTGTTGCCTCAAGTCAAAATGACACCGTGGAGTAAAAAAGGAGCGATACGTTGCCTCATAACTCGTGACACCGGAGGCGGTGGGGTTTTGGCGCGAAAACGGCCCTCTGGAAGGAGCCCGTAGGGC
>BJFP01000067.1 GCA_014189875.1 Verrucomicrobiota bacterium
CCCGGAGTCCGCCGGGTCAAGGCTGCGCTCACACCGCGGCTGTGCGGTTCGTTCAAAAATGCGCAGCCGTGATGGGCGGAGCCCGGTTCGCCATCTGGATCACGGCCACGTCCGTTCCGTGCAAAACACATCCGCATTTCCCATTTTACAATCCTCGGAAACAGCCATAGTCCACACACACTCCCCATGAGTTCCCCACGACGCCAGACATCGTCCTATCAGCGCATTTGGTCGCCGGGCCGCGCATCAGGCGTGCTGGTATTTTTCTGGACGATGATTTTCTGGGGCACCACGCAGGCGGTGCTCTCATGGAGCGGCGCGGGCCAGCCGCTCGATCTCCTGAAGCTCGACCTCCGCCATTTTTCCGAGGGCGAATACTGGCGGCTGCTCAGCTACCAGTTCCTCCATGCGGGGCCGGTGCATTTTTTCGCGAACCTCCTCGTGCTCTGCTACGCCGGGCGCGAGATCGAGCCCATCGTCGGGCGCGTGAATTTCCTCTGGCTGTGCCTCCTCGCGAATGCGACCGGCGGCGCGGTGAGCATGTTTGCGGGATCCGGTGCCGCCGTGGTCGGCTTCTCCGCCGCGGTCGCCGCGGTGCTCGCGGCATACGCGACGATCATGCCGGAACTCGAGACGGGCTTTTCCTTCCTCCACATCTTCCCGCTGCGGTTCCGCGCAAAATATCTCGCCGCCGCGATGTTCCTCTTCGCCGCCGGGTGCGTGATGACGGGGACGCTCCGGGAGATCGGCCCGGCAGGAATCCTCACCGGCAGCGTGCTCGGCTGGGTCTGGGCGCGGAGGCTGGGCTTTGGAAATCCGTTCTGGTTCCAGCGCCGGAGATTCGAGCGCACGCAGCGGGAGCAGCGCATCCGGCGGATGAATTCGGACGACTTCGTGCGGATGGAGATCGATCCCATCCTTGAAAAAATCTCACGAGACGGCATCGCGAGCCTCACCCGCGCCGAACGCAAGGTGCTCGACATCGGACGCGACAAGCTCTGCTCGCACGCGCAGAACGGCGGTTGAAAGCAGCGGCTCCGGCGAAATTTGCGCGCGCAAATTCTCAGGGCTGGCGCGCGCGATTTCCTCCGCTAGCCTCACGAACACGATGCACTGGCAGCCACCCGAAAACCCGCTCCCGCCCGAAGCTGACGAACCGTCGAACTGGGATCGCTGGATGCGCCCGCTCTACTGGCTTGCAGGCGCGCGGTGGGAGACGCTCCAGCATTGTCCCGCGACGGAACGCGAGCGCATCGCCGTGCTCGGCAGCACAGTGCTCATCCCGACCATCATGTCCTTCCTCGGCATGATTTTTTACGCGAAAAGCCGCTTCGCCGATCCGCCGTGGCTCGCAGTCCTCGGCATCGCGCTCGCGTGGGCGTTCGTGATCATGAACACCGACCGCATCCTGCTCGCGACCTACCGGCCCTTCCAGCCGTGGTATCGCAAGCTCATGCAGGTCGTCTTCCGCTTTGCGCTCGCCGGCGTCGTGAGCGTGGCCATCGCGTTCCCCTTCTGCCTCGATCAATACCGCCCCGCGATCACGCACCGCATCCAGACGGAGATCCAGGGCAGGCTCAATCTTCTCCGCGAAAAGGAGGCCGCGAAGCGCAAGGAACTCGCGCTCGAACTCCAGAAAATTCAAGAGGACGAGGCGGCGGAACGCAAGCAGACGATCGCCGATTACACCGCGAAGCGCGACTCATTGATCGCGCAACTTCCGGATTTGCAAAAGGCGATCATCAACGTCGAGAGCTACGCCGACGAGCGCATGGAGGAGGAGCGCAAGAAGGCGGGCCAGCCGGACTTTGTCGCACTCGCGAGCGGTTCCACGCGCAACGTGCTCGCGCAGATCGAGGCGCAAAAGGAGACGCTCTCGAAGACCAAGGCTGAACTCGATGAGCGCCAGAATCTCCACCGGCGGCTTGTCGAGGCCATCGCACGCGAGGAACTCGGACAGCCGAATGAATTTTACCCCGAGGTGAAGAAGGCCGGATCGGGCCCACGCGTGAAGGACATGCAGGCGCGCGACCGCGGCGTCGTCACCGAAATCCGCCGGCTCGAAAGCGCCGAATCCGCACAGACTGCGGCGCTCCTCGCGAGCGACCGGCAGCTCGCCGCCGCGCGGCTCACGGACAAGAATGCATACCTCGACGCGCTCGGCAGCAAGCGCGCCGCATTCGTGGACGAGGCAAAGGAGAAGGAACAAATCCGCAAAGAGCGCCTCGAAAAAGTCACCTCGGAAATCGCGGAGATGGAAGCCGAACATCCGCTCCGGCTCTCGCGCATCACCAAGAAGACCGCCGCACTCGATGATGAGAACAAGAGCGGCATGAAGCGCGCGGACGAGGAATTTGGCCCGCCCCTCGCGCGGCTCAGCCGCAAGATGAACGGAGTGCTCGATCCGATGGAGGAGACGATCGGCCTCTACAATGTCATCTTCCTCCCCTCACCCGACGCCGACGACAAGGAGCGCAGCGAGCAGGGCAAAAAATGGATCGCCGGCATCTTCCAGTTCCTCGTGATTTTCGGCACGCTCTTCGTTTTGGATCTCGTCCCGATCATGGCGAAAATCTTCAGCCGGCCCGGCCCTTACGACGTGCTCGTCGAGCATCCCGAGTTTGTCTCCAACCAAAACCTGCGCGCGTTCTGGGCGAAATACGGCGAGCACGCGCGCGATTGGTCCGCACTTGGCATGAGCGAGGACTCCAGTGCCCGCCGCCTGCTCGAGAGCCACCCGCGCCGCGGCAACGGCGCAGACGTCCCGTAGCGCGCCGCGGGCTGTCCGACTCCGACAGCCGGGACGGCCGTCCCACGGCTTCGACCGCGTGCGTTTTCCGGAAAAATTCACCTTGCCAACCGGACGCTGCGTTCCCATGTTCATCGCCCGCTGCGAACGGGGTCTTAGCTCAGTTGGTAGAGCGCCTCAATGGCATTGAGGAGGTCAGGGGTTCGAACCCCCTAGGCTCCACCAGTTCCGCACGCGGGTTGAAAAAGGCGGATGGAGTTCCGCTCTGGAAGTTTTCACGCACTCTTGATCGGTGCCGTGCGGTCTCCGAGTCACCGCCTGGCCCGTACGCAAGCGCCGCGGACAAAAATGTCCGCAGCACAGTTCTGCATTTGATTTTTCCAAACCGCCCCGGCTCAGTGCGGGACGGTGACTTCGATGAGGCCGAAGCCGCCGGCCTTGCGGCGCTGGAGGATGTTCACCTTGTCGGACTTCGCGTTCACGAAGACGACGAGCTGGCGGTTTGCGGCCATCTCGAGCTGGAGGATCGCCTCGTCCACGAAGAGCGTGCGCACTTCGAGTTGCTCGGTCTCCACATGCTTTGCTTCGGTCTCCTCGTGGAGTTCGAAATGCTCGTCAATGTGCAGCACATGCTCGGCAAACTGCCGCGCCTGGCTCTTCCGCGGGCGGTGGCTGCGGAGCATCTTGGTCTTGTACTTCCGCATCTGCTGCGCGATCTTCGCGACGACGCCGTCAATCGCGGCATACATGTCGTCGCACTCGTGGTCGGCCTCGATGGTGATGTGGTTCGCGCAACGGAGGACGATTTCCGCACTCTGGCGGTGCTTGGTCACGTCGAGGATGACGTGCGCCTCGATGATGCGCGGGTAGTCGAGGTGGATGTGATCGAGCTTCGTCTTCGCGTATTCGCGGATCGCATCCGTGATGCTGACGTGCCGGCCGGTGACTTTGATGGGGACGTTTATGTTGGCTGTTTGCATGGTGTTACTCTTTCGTTCTGTTGTTATGAAAATGCCACCCGTTCCTTGGCCTGCAAGCATCATGCCTTGCAGCCTGCGGGAGGGGATTTGCGGCGGGAAAAATCACATTGAAAAATTTTCACCGAGGTAAAGGCGGCGCGCCTCGGGGTTGTTGATGAGAAATTCCTTCGTGCCCTCCATGAGCACGCGACCCTCGAAGATCAGATACGCGCGATCCACGATGCTGAGCGTCTCGCGGACATTGTGGTCCGTGATCAAAATGCCGAGACCGAGGTCGCGCAGGCCGCTCACGATTTTCTGCACGTCCTGCACGGCGATCGGATCCACGCCGCTGAACGGCTCGTCGAGCATGATGAGGCTCGGCTCCGGCACAAGCGAACGCGCGATCGTGAGCCGCCGTTTTTCACCGCCAGAAAGCGTGAGCGCCATCTGCTTCCGCACATGCGTGATGCCAAACTGTTCGAGCAGTTCGTCGCAGCGCGCCTTGCGTTGCGCACGCGTGAGGTCGCGCGTCTCGAGGATGGCCATGATGTTCTGCTCCACGGTGAGCTTGCGGAAGATGCTCTCCTCCTGCGGCAGGTAGCCCATGCCCATGCGTGCGCGCTTGTGCATGGCCATGTCGGTCACGTCCGTGTCGTTGAAAAACACGGTGCCCGCATTCGGCCGCACGAGGCCCGCGATCATGTAGAAGCTCGTGGTCTTGCCCGCGCCGTTCGGCCCGAGAAGGCCGACGATTTCCCCCTTGCGGCAGTTGATGTCCACGCCGTTCACGACGCGGCGGCCGTCGTAAATCTTCACGAGCCCATCCGTGCGGAGGACGGGCGCGGGGAGCGAGGATTTCACCGGCGGCGGGGCTGCTTCTGCTACGGCTGCTGACATGGTTAGCGCGGTGCTTGGTTGGCTTGGTTCAGATCGCTGGCGTCCAAAATTCTGCTGGTGCTGTAACCGTCCACAAGCAGTTTTCCGGTCCGGTCGAGAGTAATCACGCAGCTCTCTTCGCGCGCGATGGTCTGCTTGGTCATGTTCCCGGCGATGCTCTCGGAAATCTCGGGCCAGCCGTAAAGTTTCAGCGTGCCGGTCATGTTGTCGAATACGGCGCGCTTCGCTTTCGCGGTGTAGCGCTGCTGCTTCTTCCCGGTGGCGTCCATCTTGTCCTGCGTGATGATCACATGCCCCTCGGCAACGGCCTTCTCGATACCGCTGCTCGGCTCGCCGGGAGCCTTTTCCTTTTCACCGGGAACCTTCACTTTCGGCGCGGCGTTGCTCGCGCCCGGCACCAGCGGCTTTTTCAGATACACCGTGAGCCGGTCGCTCGAGAGGCCGAATTCCGGATCCTTCAGCAGCACTTCGGTCGTGAATGTCGCGAGGTGGTTGCGGTTGTCGAATATCGCCTCGCGGGACGTGATCTCCGTCGGGCCCGGCGGGCGCTTCTCGGGCTTCGCAGCGGGTGCGAGGGGCAATGCGGCCGCGGGCGATCCATCAATGCCGCTGATGTCCAGCCCGAGGCGCGGCGAGGGCGGTGCAGGAGGCTTCGGCTCGCCTTGCCCGGAGGCGCTCGCGGCAACCGCAAACAGTATCGCGATGGCGCGGGTAAATCGGACTCTCATCATTTCTTTTTTTCCTCCTCGGGCTTGATTTCTACGGCCGGAATCTCCGGCTTCTTTGGATCGTCAGGAATGGCGGCGCGCGCGTCGTAGATGATCATCTTCACGCCCTCGCCGAATGTGCCAACCTTCGTCTCGACGTTGAACGTCAGGCTGTTTCCGGAAATCTCAAAGTCGTGGCGCTTGATCAGGACGTGCGCCTTCGAGGTCAGCTCCTTCGACTTCGCGTTGAAGACCGAGTCGGGGAGGTTGATGTCAAACTCATGCTCGCCGTCTTCCTTGAAAGTCTCGAGCCGCAGGTCGCCCATCTTGATGTTGTCCGCGTCCACGACTTCGGCGACGCCGATCTGGAAGCTCATCATCAGCTTTCCATCCGGGCTGAAAATTGGGATACGAAGGCCCTTTTGCGGCTGTCCTTTCGGCACCGGGAGATCGAGGCGGTCCTTTCCCTTCGCAGGTGCTTGTGCTGGCGCTGCTGCCGGTGCGGTTTTCACCGGATCGGCGGCTCCGGCAAATGTTCCGACCATGCCCAGTCCCGCGAAGATCAGACACACCGGAAGGTTACGAAACGAGGCCATGGATTTGGATCAGAGTCTTGAGCAGCGCGGGCATTTGCGCCAGCGGAATCTGGTTCGGCCCGTCACTCAGCGCCCTCGACGGATCCTCGTGCGTCTCGATGAAAACACCGTCGCATCCCGCCGCGACCGCCGCGCGCGCAAGCACCGGCGCGAGGATGCCGTCTCCGCCCGTCTTGTCCCCCGCCCCGCCGGGCCGCTGCACGCTGTGTGTGGCGTCGAAAATCGCGAGGCAGCCGAGTTCACGCATCCAGTAAAGCGAGCGCATGTCGGCCACGAGATTGTTGTAGCCGAATGTCGTGCCGCGCTCGGTGAACATGAAGCGCTCGCATCCAAACGCGCGCAATTTTTCCGCGATGTTCTTCACGTCCCACGGCGCGAGGAACTGCCCCTTCTTCACATTCACCGCGCGGCCCGTCTCCGCCGCGGCCTGGATGAGATCCGTCTGCCGGCAGAGGAACGCGGGGATTTGCAAAAGCTCGATCCACTCCGCAGCCGCGCGTGCGTCCTCGGGCGAATGCACGTCCGTCGTCACCGGCACGCCGAGTTCGCGGCCGATGTTCGCGAGGATCGTGCAGCCGTCCTTCAGCCCGATGCCGCGGTAGCTCTTGCCGCTCGTGCGGTTCGCCTTGTCGTAGCTCGCCTTGAAAATGAACTGCGCGCCGACCTCCGTGCAGATCGTCTTCAGCGCGCGCGCCATTTTCCACACAAACTCCTCTGACTCGATCACGCACGGCCCGAGCATGAACACGGGCGCGCTGCCGCCGAACGTCACGTTGCCGACGGCAAATTGCGGACGCACACTCACCGCTGCGCCTCCTTCGTCGCTTCGACGAATGCGTTTTGCAGGTGCGCGATTGCGTTAGTGATCGCGCCCTGCTCGTCCGGCGCGAGGTTGCCATCCATCTTCGAGCGCAGCATCGAGAGGTGATCGATGAACACCTTGCCGAGCTGGAGATTCGGCGGCGGCGCGCCCACGGGTTTGCTCGGGTGTTTTCCGAGCGCGAGGAGCGCCTGCTGGGTGTGCATCATCACAAACTGGAGGAAAGTTTCCGTGAGTTCGCTGTTCTGCGTGGAGCGTTGGTATTCGGCCATGCGCGCAGAGTACGCCGGATGATGCGCAGGCGGGAAGGAAAAGGTGGGGCGGCGTTCTCTTCCTCCGTTGAATGTTGGACGTTGAGCGTTAAACGTTAAACGTTTGGCCCGCCGCAGGCGCGCTCCGAATCTGGATGCGCGACGTGACATCGCAAGGCCTCTGCGCGGAGCTCAACGTTTAACGTCCAACATCCAACTTTCAACGCTCACTCCCACAGCCCGAGTTGCCCGCGCCCTTCCTGCGGATGCACCTCGGCGTCGCTCGGAAGCTTCACCTCCCGCCCGAGCCGCTGCGCGAGTTCGCGGAGCGTGAACGGCGCGCAGCCTTCGAAGTGATTGTTCACCGACACGAAAACATTCCCGACTGCCTCCGCGGTCTGCCGGATTTTCACCGCCCAGTTTTCCAGCGACTGCGCGCGCAGCCCACCGCTCTTCGCGTAATGATGCCTGCGCGATCCGTCGGGAAAATATTTAGTCTCCGGATCGCCCATGAGCCGCACGATGGCGAAGTCCGCCGTCTGCGGGAAAAAACCGAACGCCGCGGCATCCGCCTCCGCGAGCGGCGAGAGATCGTTCCACGCCCACGCGACGTTGTGATGCTCGAGCAGATGCACAATCCGCGGCAGATGCCACGCCTCGTCGCGGAATTCCACTGCCCACGGAAAGCCGGACGGCAGCGCGCGGATGAAATCGCGCAGCGCGTGCTCGTCATGTCTCGGTGAAAACCACCACGGTGTCTGCACGAGCAGGCACGCGAGCTTTTCCCGCAGCGGCTCCACTCCGTGCAGGAATGCGGCGAGCGGCTCGTCCACATCGCGCAGCTTCCGTTCGTGCGTGATTTCACGCGGCACCTTGCAGGAAAAGCGGAAACCCGGCGGCGTGACTTCGGCCCAGTGCGCGGTAACGTGCGAAGCGGGGATGTGGTAGAAGGTCGAGTCCACCTCCACCGAGTCGAACCACCGCGCATAGAATGCGAGCCGCTCCGAGGACGGCAGATGCTCGGGATAGAAAACACCGCGCCAGTCATCATGCGTCCATGCGCAGGTGCCGATGTGAATTTTCGCAGTGTCTGGCGGGTTCACGCCGCAGGGTCCGCCCGCACCTCCGCCGGTGCAATGCGAAACCGCCTGCTCCGGCAAGCGCGCCCGTTTTTTCATTGCGGGCACGGACGGGACACTCAGGATTCCGCCCCATGAACCGGACACAATCCCTGCGATGCCTCATCCTCGCGTGCCTGCTCCCGCTGTGCGGACTTTGCGGTGCGCGCGCGGAAAACCAGACTGTGCTCCTGCTGGAAAATATCGGGCTGAAAAATCTCTACCGCGTGGTTTTTCACGAGTGGAATGTGGAGAACCGCTTTGCGAGCGGCGTCGTCGAAGTCATCCCGCAGGACGAGGATTCATCCACCACGCCGAGCCTGCGCATCCCGTTCCGCGCGGACATCAAGGCCGATCCAAAGAACAAGGACGTGGAGATTCTGGAGGTCAGCTCCACCGCGCTGGTCGCATTTTTTCCGCCGGAGAAAAGGAAGGATCCGTTTCCGAATATGATCTGGAAAATGACCGGGCGCACGGGTGCGAATCCGGTGCTCAAGGCGAAACTCTGGAGCTTCGGCAAGAGCGCGTGGGAATCCGTGGAGATGGAATTTGTAAAGCCGAAGCAGTAGCCGCGCACGGGCGGGCAGCGATCCTCGCGCACGCCAGGATTCCAAATGTCACCCCAGCGCCAGGCGGCTCTTTACGCCGCGCCCGGAATCCGTGGTGGCGGCGGGACGAGGACGCATGCCATGCCGGCGGCTTTCGCGGCGGCGAGGCCCGTGCTCGTGTCCTCGAAGACGAGGCAGCGCTCGGGGACGACGTTCAGCCGGCGTGCGGCTTCAAGAAAGGGATCGGGGTGCGGTTTTCCGCGCAGGTAGTCCTCGGCGGTCACGATGGCGTCGAAGAGTCCTGCGATGCCGAGAGCGCGCAGTGTGCTCATGACGATGCGCCGGTGCCCGCCGCTGGCGACAGCCATGGGGATGCGCCCATGCCATTCGCGCGCAAGCGCCACGACGGGGCCGATCTCCGCGACCTCGTTGCTGAATTCGAGGAAGTATTTTTCCTTCACCGCGACGGTCTCCTCGACGGGCATCGAGTAGCCGTGGCGCTCGTTCAGGATCTCGACGACGCGGCACGTGGGCACGCCCCCAAGTTCGTAAAACATCGCCTCGGGAAAATCCGCCGCGCGCGGGCCGAGCGCGGTCTGCCAAGCGCGGTAGTGCGTGGGCATGGTGTCGGCGAGGGTGCCATCGCAGTCGAAGATGAATGCGGCGAAATCGCCTTGCGGAAGCTCCAAGGGAAACGACGTGGTGGTCGTAAGGTTACTCACAAGGGGCGGGAAGA
Organism: Verrucomicrobiota bacterium; assembly: GCA_014189875.1. Lineage (GTDB taxonomy): Bacteria > Verrucomicrobiota > Verrucomicrobiia > Chthoniobacterales > Chthoniobacteraceae > SXWH01. The sequence continues at coordinate 9,385 of BJFP01000067.1, forward strand.
TGCGCAGGTTTTTCCGAAAGGCGAGAAGGATCGTGCGGCGATTGCGCGACGGGCGGCGGATGGTGGAGCAGCAGCGCCGGCCCCTCGTTTGCGCTTTGCGCACGGGGCGTGCTATGTATGCTCTCCAGCCCGCACGACGCCCAACTTTCCCGGTGAAAAAATCACCGCTGCGCGCCGGTCAAATACCAAAGCCCACATGGCCGAAATCAAATTCCGCTGCCCAGAATGCACGCAAAAGATCGCCGTCGAGGCATCCGCCGCGGGCGTGAAGATTGACTGTCCGACGTGCCACAGCCGGCTCGTGATCCCGAATTCCGAGACCGGGCCGGTGGAGGTGCTCGTGAGACGGAAACTCGCGATCGTCGGAGGCTCATCGGATGCGGTGTATGCCGAACTGCAAAAGGCACAGGCGAAAGCCGAGAAGGCCGTGGAGGAGCTGAACCAGCTCCGCGAGAAGCACACCTCGGCCTTGCAGGATGCGCAGAAGGAAAAGGAGACGCTCACCGCCGCGCACAAGGCACTCGAAGACGAAGCGGCAGCGCTGCGTCCGCTGCGCGACGAACTCACATCGGTGAAAAAAAGCCTTACCGATGCCGCGCAGCGCGAGGCGCAGCTCCGGGCCTCCGCGGAAAATGTCGTGGCGACGATTGCGGATGAATTGAAGCAGACCCGCGAGAAGCACGCGGCTGCGATGCAGGCGGCGCTGAAAGAAAAGGAATCGTTCATCGCCGCGCGCAAGGCACTCGAAGACGAGGCGGCTGTTCTGCGCCCGTTGCGCGACGAACTTTCAAAGACCGCGGCGAATGCCGCGGAATTGCGAACGCAGATCGCCGCCGCGCAGAGCGACGCGGACCTCGCACGGGCGGACGCCAATGCCGCGACCGACGCACACGCCGCACAGCTTGAAGCGGCGAATTCCGCCGAAGCCGGACTTCGCGCGGAAGTCGCCGCCGCGCAGTCGCAGCGCGCGCAGGGCGAGGCACGGCTCACGGAACATGCCGCGAAGATCGAGAGCCTCCACGCGGAACACACACAGATGACCGGAGTCATCGAGGAGCTGCTGCCGCTGCGGGAGGAACTCGCCGTGGCACAGCGTGAACTCCGCACCCTCTCCGAGTCGGCTGCGGAAAAGGTGCGCGGCTACGAGACCCGGCTGGAGACTGCAAAAAATTCCGAGGCCGGACTCCACAAACAGCTCGCCGACCTGGAAGCCAGAAACAAGGCGGCGCAGGAACGGATTACGGAGCATTCGGCCCATATCGAGACGGCGGTGCGGCGAGTGATGGAACTTCAGCCCGAAGCCGAAGCCGCGAAGCTCCTGCGCACCAGCTTTCCGAAGCACAGAATGAACTCGCACGCCTGCGCAACGACGCCGGACAGACCACGAAGCAGCAGGCCGAGGCGGCACGCAAAAACGAGGCCGCACTCGCCGAGGCACGCGAGTCTGATAAGAAGCTGCGCGAATTCGCGCAGGGGCTCCAGACGAAGCTCGCCGAGGCCGAACGGGAGCGCGCGGCGGACGCGGAAGGACTGGCCGCGATCAAGCGCGAGAACCGGGAACTTGCGAATCATCTCACCACACTGAGCAAGGAACGCGACGACGCGTCGGCCGACGCTGCCGCACAGTCGAAGAGCCTCTCGGCGCTCAAGCCCTCGATGGATTCCGCGCAGGCGGAGCTTCTGCGCCTTCGCGGCGAAGCGGCCACCGCCACCACGGACAAGACGCGCGCCATCGCCGCGCTGGAAAAGGCCACGACCGAACGCGCCGAGATGAACGAACGCAACCGGCAGCGCGACGCGCTTGCGGCGGCAAAGGACGGTGAAATCGAGCACCTCAAGCAGGTCATCGGATCCGCGGAGGCCGCAGCGAAAAATCGCGACACACAATTTCAACTGCTCACCGCCCGCGTGGACAGCCTCACGGGCCTCGCCGCGCAGCATGAAGCCGCCGCGAAAGAAGCGCAGGCTGTCCTCAGCAAGGAACGCACAGCCCGGATCACGGCGGAGGAGCGCGTGCAGGCAGTGGAACGCGCCGCGGCAGAATCCGCGGAGCGCGTAAAAAAGAGCGACGCGGAGAAGGCATCTCTCGCCACCGAAGTCGTGCGCAAGTCCGCCGAACTCGAGGTGCTGCGGAACGAGAACGCCCGCGCAAAAGCCGCGCTCGATCAGGCCAAGACGCAGCCCAAGCCCGCACAGGCCTCACAGTCTGCGGTGCGCGTCCCCTCCGCGCCGACGGAACGCGAAGGTGCGCTCGAGGCGGAACGCGACGCGCTGGCGGCGGCACTCGACCGCGCGAAGCAGCACGTGGGCGTCCTCCAGGTGCGGCGCGACATGCTGCGCGACGAAGTGGCAAATCTGCGGGGCCGCGTCGGAATCGGCGAGAAGGTCACTTCTGCGGGCGAGAAGCCGAACGCAGGCTGACGATTTTCTGGCGCGCGCCCTCGATGAGCAGCCCTGCGCCGAGTCCGACGAATGCGCCGAAAGGCCCGAAGAAAAACGCGCACACCACGAGCTTCATCGCGACCGCGCCCGCACTCTGCTGCGCCGGGCCCTCGACTTGCGGAATCGCCTCCTTCGGCAGGAGCATCCGCGTGGGCGCGGCCAGCCCGGGCCGGTACGGCGCGAGCACCGTGAAGACCATGTAGATCTCCGCGAGCACAAAGCCGGTGATGCTGGCGACCTTGATGATTTTGTTCCGACCCATGCGCGGAATAGAGACGCGCCGCGCCGCGCTGTCCAGCACGGGACAAAAATGTAGCGGCTCAATTTGAAAGACACCACGAATGGACACGAATGCACGAGAATGGGATTCCAGCAGGGCGCATGCAGCGTCCCACGGAGGCAACTCCGCTTCATTCGTGTGCCTTCGTGTCCATTCGTAGTTCGAGTCGGACCACACCCCGAAAAAGCGCGGCTTGCTGGCAGGACGAATGCTAAATAGACTCCCTAGATTCAAGCCCATGAAAACCGCCCGCCCGCTCCAATTCCTCCTGCCTGCACTCGCGGCGCTCGGATTCACCGCGTGTTCTAGCCTGAAGATCACGCATGTCGCACCCGGAAAATCCGCGCTCGCATCCCTCACCGAACGCGAACGCGCACAGCAGGCCCCCGCGGCTCCGGTGATGCCCGGCGGAATGCCCATCGCCGCGAATCTGCCCAGCCAGCCTCCGCTCGATACGCTGCCGCCGCTGCCGTCCGGAGCGGTGAACGTCCCTGGTGCAAACGGTTCCGGAAACGCCATCGCCGAGTCGTTTTCGCGCGGCACCTTCGCGATGCAGGCCGGACAGAATGCGGAGGCTATCGCAGCGTTCGAGCAGACGGTGAAGCTCGATCCCGAGTTCACCCACGCGTGGGGCAAGCTCGCGATCCTCTACCAGAAGGGCGGCGACACCGCGAAGGCCACGGAGGCCTTCAAAAAAGCAAAGCGCCTCGGCGATCCAAACGGCGGCACCGTCTCGCGCGACGGCAACAGCGGCCTGCAGCTCCAGTAACGCGGACAATCCTGTCCGCAGTTTCGACAAGCTGATTCTGCGATCCGCGCAAAGCCCCGCGAAGCCCGCAATTTTCCCCGCTCAGTTCGGACAGCGGAAGTGCGGCATTTTCGATCACAACGAGCATGCTCATCTCCGCGAAGATGCCAGAACTCCCTCGCCGCCGCTCTGAGGCGCAGCGGCGGGGGCGGGAGCGGGAGTGTTCTGCGCACAGGCGATGCCGGCGGAGATGAGCGCGAGGAGGAATGTGCGCGGTGTGTTCATGAGTTGAGTTGCATTGATGATGAGGTGTCCACAGGAGGTTTCGATCCCTGCGTGATCACCACGCTCACCGGGTCGCTCGCCCGTCCGTCGCCCGCATGATGCACGGATATTTCCGCACACGCCGACCGGGCGGAATTTCCAACCCCGCGTTTTCCAAAAAGGCCGTCCCAGCCGTGCGTATTAGACGCTCCGATGCTCCGAAAACGGAGGATGCAGTGAATGACCACGCTGGGGAACCACGTTCATCGGCGCCGACGAATGCCCGGCGTGGGTTGAGCATCAACGATTTTCAGAGACGCAAAGCAATACGCCGGGGAGCCTTTCGGCCCGCCCGCCGTCGGCGCGATCTGGAACCCGAAGTCGCCGCTTCCTCCAGTTTCGCCGTGATGCGCCGCTGCTATCGGATGTTTTGCGCCCGTTGCGGGACGCGATCAGCCGAAGCTGAGCTTTGCGACGCGCGCGAGGCGGCAGACGTTGAGCACGTCCACGACGCGCTCGTGGCGTGCCTCCATGTTGGGCCGGATGATCACCGGATCGTCCGGCGAATTTTTCGCGGCACTGGCGAGGAATTCCTCGAGCGCCTTGAGTTCGCGATCCTTCGCGCTGGTGGATTTCTGTTCGCCGTTCACGAAGATATTGCCGAGCGCATCCACGTCCACGACGATGGGTGTGCTGACTTTTTCCGCGCGGGCCGCGCTCGGGCTCGGCAGACCGATATCAAAGTACCCCTCCTTGGTCTTCTCGCCTGCGCACGCCATGAAAAACAGCAGCAGCACGAAAACCACGTCCACCATGGGCGCGATTTGAAATCCGAAATCTCCGCTTTCTCCTCCTCCTCCTCCGGCCATTGTGTGTGTTCCTTTCTGGTTTTGGGTTAGGGTTTCTTCTGCAGTTCCTTGTCCATGGCGCTGAACGTGACGTTCGGCACGCCGGCGGCTCCCATGGCGACCATGATGGAGCGGACGTATTGGTATTTCGCGTTCCTGTCCGCACGGATGATGACGCGGAGATCGGGATTGTATTCCTTTTTCTTGCTGATCAGATCCTTAAGATCGCTGGCCTCGATGTGCCGCTCATCCACGATGATCGCGCCGGTGCCACTGAGTTCGTTCCAAGTGAGGTTGAGCATGAGCTCGCTTTTTTTGTTCTTGGGATCCGGATCCTTCGCCTCCTTGGCGACGGGAAGGACGACCTCCTTGTTCACCTGCATCACCTGCTCGGTGGCGATGGACATGAAGAACACGAGCAGCACGAGGAGAATATCAATCATCGGCGCGATCTGGAATTCCGGATCCTCCTCGGGCAGGGCGCGCGTGGCGTTCCTGACCTGTTGTGCGTGCGACTGGTGGGCCATCTCGCCTTTTACCAGCTAAGGACTGAGCCGCAGTGCGGGCACGGCGATTGGCCGATGGCGACATTGCCCGCGCAGACGGGGCAACTCGCGGCGGCTGCAGCGTCGGGCGCGCCTCCTGCGGCGCGCGCCGTCTGGGGGATGCCTGCGGCGGCGAAATTTTCACCGACCTGGATTCCCGCGAGTTCGTCGTACGGGATGTCAATGACGAGCGTGTTCACGATGTCGTCGGCGTGAACGATGGACGCCTGCGACATGTTGCGGAAGATGTAATACGCGACGAACGCCGGGATCGCGATGAAGAGGCCGCTCGCGGTGGCGAGGAGCACTTCGGAAATCTTGCCGGCGAGTTCCTTCGGGTTGCCCATGCCGGACGCGCCGAGGACGGAGAATGCGCCCATCATTCCGATAACGGTGCCAAGCAGCCCGATCATCGGCGAGACGACGCCGATGACGGAGAGGTAGCTGTTGCGCGTGCGCAGCAGCGTGGCCTCGCGCAGGCCGTGCTCGGCCAGGCCAGTCTCCACGGCTTCCTTGCCGCGGCCGATGCGTCCGAGGCCGGCCTTGAGGACGTTTGCGAGGTAGTTCTTGTTCGCGTTGCAGGTCTCCCACGATTCCTGGTAATTTCCCGAGCCGATGAGCTGGCGCAGGCTCTCGACGAGCGGCGGCGGCGCGAGCTTTGCCTTCTGCATCGAGATCGCGAGCTGGATGATGAACGTGACCATAATCACGGACGTCGCGAGCAGACAGATCCACACGAAGATGACCATCGGCCCGCCGTGAATGATTTGCTTGATGACGCTTTCGTCCGCAGCAGCCGCATTCGCTGAGGAAAGCGCGACGATGAGAGGAACAAGGACGAACGGGAGGAGACGGCGGATTTGGTTTTTGAGCATGGTGAAAAAGTTTCGGTTCGTGCGGGGGTGGATTTTGTTACGGCGTGGTAATGCCTTTCTTGCGGAGGGCGTCAATCCGTTTTTCTGCATCTAGCACAACGGCGCGTTCCTGGTAGAAAATTGCGACCGTGCGGCAGTAGTTTTCCATCGCCTCGGGGAGCTTCCCCTCGGACTCGGCGATTTTGCCGAGGACGTAGTAGGCTTGTCCGTAGATCTGGCTTTCGGCACGCGTCACGGTTTTCTTCGAGAGCGCGTCCTTCACGAGCGGCTCCGCCACGCGCCGCGCATCGGCGTTGTTTCCGCGCTCGGCTGCGAGGCGCGCCTTGCCGATGCTCGCCGCGACGGCTCCCGTGCCGGGATAGATCCTCTCGAATTCATTAAACGCCGCCTCCGCCTCCGTGAGCTTGCCGAGATTCACGAAGATGTTCCCGACCATCAGCGTCGCCTCGCTCGCCCACGCGATCGGCAGGCCCTTGTAGCGATCCGCGATTCCTTTGATCAGCACGAGCGCCTT
>BJFP01000068.1 GCA_014189875.1 Verrucomicrobiota bacterium
GACGCACTCGAACCCGAACCGCGCGCACACGGTGGCCGTGGCGACGCCGTGCTGCCCCGCGCCCGTCTCGGCGATGATGCGCTTCTTGCCCATGCGTCGCGCGAGGAGGATTTGCCCGAGCGCGTTGTTGATCTTGTGCGCGCCGGTGTGGAGCAGGTCCTCGCGCTTCAGGTAAATCTTCGCGCCGCCGAGCTGCTGCGTGAGGCGCTCGGCAAAGTAGAGCGGCGTGGGCCGGCCGACGTAGTCCTTGAGCAGGCCGTTCAGTTCGGTGTGAAAAGCGGGATCGGCCTTCGCTTTCTCGTATTCAGCGGTGAGGTCGAGCAGCGCCGTCATGAGCGTCTCGGGCACGAACATTCCGCCGAAGCGTCCGAAGTGGCCCTTGGCGTCAGGGAGATTGGCAGTGGAAATCATGGCGCGGACGCTACGTGGCGAGTGTGTGGGCGGCAAGGAATGACGAATGACGACGATCGGTTTGAGGGGAACGTTCGACATCCGTGCATCCTCATTTGGTGTTTTGCGTTTGGAGTTTTGCGTTTGGTGTTTGGCCTGCCGCAGGCACCTCCGGTTTCCATGAGCCTGTCCAGATGGCGCAAGGCCGCTGCGCGGAGCCAGACACCCAACTCCAAACTTCCAACAACAAACACCAAAACAAGACACTGCCGATCAGTCATTCCCAACCAGCCTGTCTCGTTCCCTCGGCGGCTACACTTTGAGGAGTTCGCGCTGCCAGGGGAGGAGCTTGGGGAGTGCTTCGTCGGGGCGGAAGGCGAGGGATTCGAGGACGGCTTTCGCGGCGATGAGCGAGGGGTCGAGCTGGACTTCGGTCGCGATTTGGTCGCGGTGTTTCTTCAGTTCGAGGAAGCGGTCGTATTGCGCCTGCGAGGGGCGGTTGCGCGGGGTGCGGACCACTTTCGGCCATTGCGATTCGTCCATGGCGAGGCCCCGATCCGCGGCTTCGAAAAATCGTTGCGCGCGTGAGCCGCGGAGGTGGCGGATTTCCGGCTGGCGGCCGGCTTCGATGTCCATGGCGGCTTCGACGAGTTTTTCGCTGTGTAAAATGTGGAAGGTGGGCTTGTCGAGGCGGCGCGCCTCGTCGTCGCGCCAGCGCCAGAGCTCGCGGAAGATGGCGGCGGCGCGGCCGCGCAGGTGGCCGCTGCCGGCGATGCGCCAGAGCTGGTCGGGATCGATTTCCTTGTCCACCTCGGCGGAGCGGATGGCACGTTCGCACGACTGGCGGAACCATTCCATGCGGCCGAGGCGCACGAGGTCGGCCTCGAGGATGCGCGCGATTTCGCCGAGGTGGCGCGTGTCGTTCACGGCGTATTCGAGCATCTGCGGCGGGAGCGGGCGCATGGCCCAGTTGGCCTTCTGGGAGGCCTTTGCGATTTTCACGCCGAAGTATTTTTCCGCGAGCGCGGCGTAGCTGAATCCGGTGACTCCGCTGAGGCGTGCGGCGAGCATGGTGTCGAAGACGCGCGCGGGCGTGGGGCAGCCGGAGCGGCGGAGCAGGCGAAGGTCGTAGTCGGCGCCGTGCAGGAGGATTTCCTTGCCGGCCCACGCGCTCCAGAGCGGCGTGAGATCCATCGGAGCGAGGGGATCGATCAGCATGTCCACGCCGCCGACGGTGATTTGGATCAGGCAGAGTTTTTCAAAATAGCAGTGCAGCGAGTCGGCCTCGGTGTCCACGGCGATGCGGTCGTGCGGTGCGAGATGCGGCAGCACGGCTGCGAGCGCTTCGGGAGTGTCGGTCATCGGGGTCATCGAATAGTGCAAAAGTGTGTGAAAAGTGTGTTTGGAAAGCGTGGCGTGTTCGTTGCCCTTGGTCTTATTCGTAATCTTACTCTTAATCCTCCGTCTGCACTAAGTGCGGTGCAGACAGCGGTTTTGGATGGTGGCCGGGACTTGGAAGGGGATTAAGATTAGGATTAGGATTAGGATTAAGAATAAGAGGAAGAGTAAGACTTAGCCGCGGAGGCCACCCATGAGCAGTTCGGCGTTGGACTTTGTGCTCCTGAGCGCGTGCAGCAGGACTTCGGTCGCCTCGGCGGGCGGGAGGGCGGCGAGCTGTTTGCGCAGGACGGCGATGCGGTCGTATTCCTGCGGGTGGTAGAGGAGTTCGTCGCGGCGCGTGGCGCTCTGGAGCAGGTCGATCGCGGGGAAGATGCGGCGCTCGGCGATGTAGCGGTCCAGCTTTACCTCCATGTTGCCGGTGCCCTTGTATTCCTCGAAGATGACCTCGTCCATGCGGCTGTGGGTCTCGACGAGCGCGGTGGCGAGGATGGTGAGGCTGCCGCCTTCGTCGGTGTTGCGTGCGCTGCCGAAGAATTTTTTCGGCTTGATGAATGCCTTCGTGTCCACGCCGCCGGACATGGTGCGTCCGCGGCCCGGCTGTGCGTTGTTATATCCGCGCGAGAGGCGCGTGATGGAGTCGAGGAAGATGAGGACGTGCTTGCCGAGTTCGACGAGGCGGCGCGCGCGGTCGGCGACGATCTCGGCGACTTGGATGTGGCGCGAGCTGGGCTCGTCGAAGGTGGAGGAATAGATCTCCGCGCCCTTCACGCTGCGGACGAGGTCGGTGACTTCCTCGGGGCGTTCGTCCACGAGGAGGAGGATGACGTGCAGGCCGGGATTGCAGCGGACTGCCGCCTGCGCGAGTTCCGCCATGAGGATCGTTTTTCCCGCGCGCGGAGGGGCGACGAGGAGGCCGCGCTGGCCGCGGCCGATGGGGGCGATGAGGTCCACGGCGCGCGCGGTGAGCGAACTGCCGGAGCCGTTGTCGAGCGTGACGCGTGCGTCGGGGAAGCGTGCGGTGAGCGTGTCGAAATCCTTCGGCTCCTTCCATTCCGCGATGGGCGTGCCCTCGATGGTGAGGATCTCGTCGGCCGACATGTTCTTCTCGCGATGGTTCGGCGGTCGGAAGCGTACGGTGACGAGGTGGCCGCCCTTGAGCTTGAGCCGCTTCGCGAGCTGGAAGCTGATGAACGGATCCTGCGGGCCGGGGCGGAAGCTGTGACGCGGGAATCGCACGAAGCCGCAGCCGTCGCTGGTGATGAATTCCGTGATGCCTTCCGCGAGGAGCGTGAAGCCGAGCGCATGGTAGGCGCGCAGCAGATCGAACACGAGGTAGTGGCGGTTTTTTTCCGCATTCACGCGGAGGCGGAGAAGGTCGGCGCGCTTGAGAAGCTCACGGTGCGTGAGCGCGTGGAGTTCGTCCACCCACAGATCGCGCGGGCGCAGTTCCGGCGGTCTTTCGTACTGCACGGGCGGCGGCGGCTCGGATGCGGAAGCCGGGGCTTCACCCTGCGGCGAAGGGCTCCAGTCAGCCGGCGGTGCGGGTGCGGGTGCGGGTTCTGCGGGCGTGGTCTCCGAGGGCGCGGCCAGCGGCTCAGGCGAAATGTCGCCGGAGGCTGGCTGCGAGGATTCGGGATTGTCCGTCGAGGTTTTGGACAGTGCTGTCATTCCAAATTACGTAATCTGCTTTCTGTGTCTTCTCACCTAAGTCGAGTTGGGCTGCCATTATCGCCATCGCGGTCCCGGGTGCAAGCCCGCGCTCCCGGGTGAGGCGGGAGAGCTGCGTGTCGCGGTGGCAGGCCACGACGATGACCCGATCCATCTGCGCCTCGGCACCCGTCTCGTAGAGGAGCGGGATGTCGCTGAGCAGCCATCCTCCCGTGGTGCGCGCGGTTTCTGCGAGGGCGGTCCACCGGGCGCGGACGATGGGATGGAGGATGGATTCGAGGGTCTTGCGCCGGCTTTCGTCGGCGAAGACTAGCTCGCGCAATTTCACACGGTCGGGCCGGCCGGTGCCGTCGCAGGCTGCGTCTCCGAATGCCGCGACGATGGCATCGCGGACTTTGTCGTCCGCCGCGAGCAGGTCATGCACGCAGCGGTCGGAATCGAAATGTTCCACCGGCAATTGCTCGCGCAGCAGCCGGGTGAATGTGCTTTTCCCAGTGGCAATGCCGCCGGTGATGCCGATGACAGGCACGGGAGAAGCGGGGGAAAGGTGCGGCGAAAAAATCAGCGCCGGGCAGCCGGGTTCAGGACGCCGCCGGAAGGCGCGGATGTCTGACTGGCGCGGTAGTTGCGGGGTATTTCGACCGGGCGGTAGGTCTTGCCCCCACCGATGTTTGGCAACAAGGGCGGCGCGATCTCAGGCAGCGGCATCGCGTCCACGGATTCTTCCTTTTCTTCGTCGGAAGTGATCGGCGCGCCTTCGGGGTTCACGAGGCGTGCCGTCACGAAAATGACGAGGTTGCGCTTGATGTGCTGATCCACATTGGAGCGGAAGAGGCGGCCGATGAGCGGGATGTCGCCGAGGATCGGCGTCTTGTCCTCGACCTTCTGCACGTCCTCGCGGATGAGGCCGCCGAGCACGATCGTCGCCCCGTCGAAAACGGTCACATTCGTGGTGATTTTCCGGGTGCTGAAGATGGGCTGGTTGATGACGTTCGGCGTGAGGACGTTCGTCGTCGTGACGCCGGTGAACGGGTTCGTGCTCGTCGTCTGAATCGGGCTCCCGTAGTTGATGAACCCTTCGAATTCCACGACCTGCGGCGAGAGATGCATATCAATCGAGTAGCCGTCCGGAAGGATGGTCGGCTCGACCTCGAGGGTGACGCCGACGTCGCGCTTATCAAACGCGGTTGGCGTGGTGGGCGTGACGGGGAAATTGTTGTTGCCGCCGCCGCCGCCGAAGCCGCCGCCGCCGCCGAGGAGGCCGCCGCCGCCGCCGACGGCGTTGGTCTGCGGGATCTGCGGCGGGGAGAATTCGGTCGGATATTTGAACTCGCGGATGATCTCGATTTTCGCGATCTGGGCGCTCTTGGTGGTCACGCGGGGAGCCGAGAGGAGGTCAATTCCCTTCTTCTGGTTCAGTCCGCGCATGATGAGCTGGAATGTCGGATCGGTGCCGGCTCCGATGAGCGATGCGATGCCGGGCGCGAGCAGGCCGCCGGCTCCGGTGCCGGCGAGCAGGGCGTCAACGGCACTTCCGGAGATGGCGGTGCTGCCGCTTCGGTTTCCAGCAGTCACAGGAGCATCTCCGATATTCGGCGGGAAGGCGAAGTTCTGCCCGTTGAACGCATTTCCGGTTCCGGCTGTTCCGCCGCCGGTGAATACATTGAGGTTCCGCGGGATGTTTGACTGGCCGAGCATCCAGTCGAAGCTCAGTTCCTTGAGGTTGTTCTGCGAGATTTCGACGAATTTTGCCTGAATCTCGATCTGCTTCGCACCGCCTTCGGTCTGGCCGATTTCGATGATTTTTTCGATGAGGTCGAGGTTGTCCTGGGTGTTCTTGACGATGAGCGTGCTGCTCGCCTTGCTGTACATCGCCACCGAGCCTGGAGGGAAGGCGACGCCATTCGCGATGAGCCAGTCCCTTGCACTGGACTGAACGCCTGCCGCTGGGTCCGCAGGCGGTGCTCCGAGGCCGCCTCCCGGTGCGGGAGCTGCTCCACCACCACCGACGCCAGGCGCTTGCGAGATCATATTCGGCGCAACCTTCCACTGCTTCGTGAAGAGCTCCTCGGTCTGCGCACCGAGCGGGACGATGTTCACCGCGAACGGCTCGATCTTGTACTTCAGGTTCGCGAGGTTGGTGATGTATTTGATGACCTCGATGAGCGGGACATTGTTCAGCGTGAGCGTGATTCGCGTGCCGCCTCCACCACCGCCGCCGCCGGGAACGGCGGGTATGCCTGGGACGCCGGCGGGAGCCGGAGCTTCGAGTCCGGGGATGCCGGGGGCCGGGGCCGGGGCCGGGGCCGCGGGAGCCGCACCACCGCCGCCTTCATCGCCGAGGCGCAGGACGATGTTCACGCCCTCGCCTTTCTCATCAAGCTTCTTCGACTTGTCCACGAGGAATTCGATCGCCTCGCGGACGGTGGCGTCGCGGAAATCAATTTTTGGGAACCGGATGTTGTTCAGCTTCGAGCTGATGGCGACCGTGCTCGGGGCCGTGGAAGGGCCGGACGTGATGACGTCCTTGATCTTGCGATCGAAGCGCTTGGCCGGGCGGTCCCATTCCTTTTCGACTTCCCACAGCGCGATGGCGCGCGTGGCGTTGTAGCCGGCGCGCGAGGAACGCATCTTCATGTTCGCGATTTCCTGCCGGCCATCGCGCGCGGCCTGATTGTAGGGATCGCGGGTGATGATTTCCTGATATTTCCGATCGGCGAGATCGTAACGCCCCAGGTCGGTGTAGCCTTTTGCCTCGATGAAGAGCTGTTTGACATCCTCGACATTTGTCCGGTGCTGGGGCGTCATCTGCTTGTTGAAATAATCCGGCGCCTCGATGTTCTTGAGCAGCCGCGCAGTGGCGTGGACAACATACGGGCCGGACGCGCGATCCGAGGGATTCTGCCGCAGTACTTCCTGCAAGACCTGCACGGCGAACGCGTAGTAGCCTTCCGTCACGCGTTGCTCGGCGAATTTGATGCCCGCGAGCTTGATGCCGTCCTCGGCCGCCTTGCGGCTCTGCGCCGTCGCCGGTGCGCCGGGTGTGATGCTGTCGCACGCGTTCTTGAAGTGCGCGAAGGCCGCCTCGTAATCCTTTTTGCGAAGCGCCTCATTGCCCTTCTCCATCGAATCGCGGGCGCTGTTTTCGCGCGCGATGCGGCGGACCATCTCGCGGTTTGCAGCGGCATCCACGGATTCGCCGGCGAGATTTTGCGCCCACATCGCTGCGGGCTGGATGAGCATGCTTCCGATGAGCAGAGGTGCGATGCTTGCGGTGAGAGGGGTGCGATTCATGTTGGATGGGTCTCGGTCTGGATTTGCTGGGATTCCTGCTGGAAAAAAAGTGCTGCGGCGTGCCGGGGAAAAGCGGTGGTTCGTGTCGCCTGCTACGGGGTCAGGGTCAAGGTTTTCTTGGTTCCGTCGGGCAGTTCGATGTCCGCCTCATTCGCCCGGATTTTCAGAACCTTGTAGGTCTTATCCTTCTCGGGTTCGAGCGTGAACGTGTACCCCCGGCGCTTGGTGAAGCCCGCGGTCTTCGCGCCGCCCGGCTTGACCCATTTGTAACGGAACGTGGCGTAGGAGTCCGGCGAGTTCACTTCCTTCTTGAGCGGGAGCACGATCTTGTCCTGGGTTTCCTTGTCCAGGAGCGTGGCCTCGGAGACGTCCACCGTGGTTCCGTCGGGACCGGGAACTTCCTTGTGCTGGAATGACTCCACCTTGAATTTCGTTCCAAGGATGTCATTGCCCACCGTCACATACTGGCTCCGATCCCTGAGATCCTTGGTGTTGATCTGCACGGTGATGTCCGCCGGCCTCGCAGGTTTCGCCGGCCCGTCCCAAGACTTCATGATGAGCCGGAAGGGGACGAAGTCCACCTTCGAGAGTTCGAGTTTTATGTGATACGGCGGGTGCTGGTTCGGATCCTTCGGATCGGTCGAATCATCGGGCAGCGGCTTGCCGTCCGGCCCGATGATGGGCTGGCCGTTCATGTCAAGATGCGCGCGCGCATCGAGACCAAGCCAATCCTCCAAGACCGTGAAACCTTTCTGGCTGGGGTCGTCGTTCAGCACGTTCGCGCTCATCACGTTCAGGCCGTGTTTTTCGAGCCAGTCATTCGGGACGGGCGGATGAAAGGTCTTTCCGCGTAACTGCTCCAGCTTGCCGTCAATCGCCACGTAGGGCTTGCTGATGAACAGCCGCGGGTCGTCCTTCTTCACCGCGGGCCATGCGAGCGTCGCATCGAGAGACGTGCGCGCGGCGTCGAGCGTTTGCGTGTTGAGCTTCTCCACCTTCGCGCTGGAGACGGATCCGCCGCGGCTGGCGCTGAAATTGGAATCGAAGTCCGAGACTTTCATCCACAGCATCGCGGTCGCGGAAATGCCGAGAAACGCCGCGATGGCGAGCGTGAGCTGGGCGGGGTTTTTCTTGATCCAGTCCATCGTCATTTGTCCTTCGATTTTCCCTTCTCGGGTTTCTCGGAGCCCGCCTTGGGTTCCGAGAAGTTCAGGATTTCGAGTTCGATGGTGCTCGTGATTTTCTCGGTGCCGAAGATGTAGGAGAGCGGCCCATCATGCGGCACCGGTGCCGGAGCGGGCGCGGGCGCGGGAGCGGGTGTCGGCGCTGGAGCGGGTGTCGGCGCGGGCGTGGGTGTCGGCGCGGGCGTGGGCGCATCCGGCGGGAGAATTGGAGCAGCGCCCGCGGGGGCGGTGCGCGGCGGGGATTCCGTCGCCTTGTTTTGCACGGCGACGGTGCGGATGACGAAGAGCTGCTGCTTGTGATTCGCGAGGCCGGTGAGCACGCCGCGCAGTGCGTCGTCCTTGGAAGCAAATTTGAGCCTGAGAGTGTTGCGCTCGATCCCGTGGGCGCCGGAACTCCGCTGCTTCCCGGCTTTCGCGCCGCCCTCCTCGGGCAGCGGCTCGCGCTGGAATTCCTGCAGGTCAATGTTGCCCGTCTTGATGAGCACATTCATCACCGCCTCGATCGCGCGAAGCTCTTGGGCGAGCGCCGTGGTGGCCTTGTCATCCGGCGGCTGCGACTGGTACCGGTCGAAGCCGAGGTAAAAGTCCTTCGGCCGCTCGACATTTGCGGCCGCGGCCTTTGTCGCGAGCATCCCGACGGTCTCCTTGAGCAAATTCTGGAAGGCCACTTTTGTGATCGTCTCGGTCGGCAGCACGCGATCCTTCAGCTCCTTTTTGAACTTCGTAATTTTGTCCGCGAGTTCCGTCTTCTGCGCGATGAGTTCCTTCAGGTTTGCCGTCATCAGGCCCGGCTTCGTCTCGTTGAGTTTCTTCAGTTGCGCAGTCGCCGCTTTGTATTCCGCTGTGGCGGTGTCGGACTTGTCCATCGCCGAATACGTGAAGTAGCCGAGGGTGCCGACGCCCGCGAGCATCACCGCGCCAAACCCGGTCAGGAATTTATTTTCGGAAACCCAGTTCATTGGAAGGAAATCGGGTTTGTGAGTTTCAATGGCAGCACAAATCGGAAGGCCCACACGTCCACGGTGTCGTCGTTCTGGCGGATGTAGCCCGCGCGGGCGTCCTCGATGGGTTCCACGAGCTTGGAAGTTTTCAGGTTCGCGATGAACTCATCCACCACGGCAGGGCCCGCATTGTTACCGGCATCGCGGCTGAGGTAGAGGCCCTTTGCCATGAGGATCACGCTTGGAGTCTTCGCGGTGTTCGTCCCGGTCTGGCCCGGCCTTGCGGGAGTCCCGGGTTCCTCCTTTTTCCCGGCGTTCGAGGCGAGATCGAGGCTTGTGATCCAGATGAAGTCCTTCGGCACTTTCGAATTGAGATCGGCGAGAAGGTTCACCCAGTACTCGCGCTCCTGCGCGACCTGCGCGAGCGGCTGGACGGACTTGATAAGCGCGTCCACCTCGCTCTGTGCGGCCTTGATGTCCTTGTCGAGTGCCGCGAGCGGCGTGGCCTTCTGATTCAGCTTCTTGGTGACCTCGTCCGTCCTGCTGGCGGCATTTTTGTAATACTGCCACCACGCGCCGAGGGCCGAGAGGATGCAGACTCCCGCGGCGATGAGATACGGCCGCTGTGCTGCGCGCTTGCCTGCCTTCACGACGCTGGCCGGGCGCAGGTTCAGCTCCATCGGGCAGTTGCCGAGGGCGCGCAATGCGAGGCCCACGAGTTCGCCGAGCGTGTGCGTGGCATGCGCGACTTCGTCCGTGTTGGCAGTGTCCGCCACGGTCACATTGCGCAGCGGATTGAAGTAATCCACATCCATGCCGGGGAACTTCTCCTGGAAGAACTCGCGGATGTACGGCAGCGACGCGGTGCCGCCCGCGATGAGCACGCGCACGGGCTGCGAGCCGCCGTGTTCGCTGCGGTAAAAGGTGATGCTGCGCGCGATTTCCTGATGCAGCCGCGTCATCTGGTTGCGCGTGATTTTCGAGATGCGCGCGATCTCCGCGTCGTCCGGCTCCGCGTACGTGCCGCCGAGGCTCACGAAGCCGTCGTTCACCTTGCGCGTCTCCGCCTCGGAGAACGAGATGCCGAAGTCCTTCGCGATCGCCGTGGTGATCGAGCTGCCGCCGATGTTCAGCCGGCGCGGGAAAATCTTGCCCGGCTCGCAGAAGAGCAGGTTCGTCGTGCGCGATCCGATGTCCAGCAGGATGGTGCAGCCTTCCGCGTCCGGGTAATTGTAGCGGAGCGCATTGTAGAGCGCCATGGGCGCGATCTCCACGACCGCCGGCTTCAGGCCGCCCGCCTGTGCGGAGGTGTTGATCTCGTCGAGGAGGTCGGACTTGATCGCCGCCAGGATCACCTCCACCTGCCCGCCGTCGCCCGCATCGAGAAGCTGCCAGTCCCACACCACTTCATCAATCGGGTAAGGGACATTCTGCTGCGCCTCGAACGCCACGATCTGCTCGACCTGCGTCGCATCGCCCACACTCGGCAGCGTGACCGGACGCGTGAAAATGACGTGCGATGCGATCGCGTAGTTCACACTGCGGCCCTTCACTCCGAGTTCGCCCACGATCTGCTCGACTTGGAGCTTCGTCTGCGCCGCCCGCGTGGGATCGGCGGAAGGGTCGCCGAGGATCTCGCCCTGCTTCAGCCGGGACAGGGTGAGGCCCCCGTCCTCATTTCTCTCAAACTCGGCCAGACTGATCGTCTGCGTGCCGAGGTTCAGCGCGAGAATTCCTTTGGGTGCGGCCATTCGTGTCGGTAAAAGTGCGGGCCTAGCGGTTGGTTGGCTTCACCGCCTCGTAGCGGTCCGACCAGAGCGGCGCGAACGGTGTGTCGGCCTTCGGCGAGAGCATCCCCGGAGTGAGCGCCATGTTCGGCAAGGGCACGGTTTTGCCCTTCATCGAGGAAAGTGCGAGCACCTGTCCCTGCCGCAGGATCGTCACCCATGCATTCTGAATCATCGCCGGGTTCAGGGGATGCCCGTCGGTGATGCGTTCGAGATTGCGTGGCGACACATACATGATCGTGTAGCGATCCTTGCCCTTCGGAAGGTTGATGTGCGTAATTTCGCCGGGGCACAGCTTGCCATTCAGCAGCACGTCGAATTTGAACGTCAGCTCATCCACGATCTCCACGCCTTCCACCGCGAATTCCACCTCGATCTCCAGCCATTTCTGCGGCTGCGAGCGCTTGACCGTCGTCCCCGTCACGACGAACTCCGGCGTCCCGATCACGGCAGGCTGGATTTTTTCAATCTTCACATTCTTCGACGTGATGGGCGCAGCCGGGATGG
This sequence comes from Verrucomicrobiota bacterium, assembly GCA_014189875.1. Lineage (GTDB taxonomy): Bacteria > Verrucomicrobiota > Verrucomicrobiia > Chthoniobacterales > Chthoniobacteraceae > SXWH01. The sequence goes on from BJFP01000068.1 coordinate 11,173, forward strand.
TCGGCGCGCCGAATGCCGCGACGCTGGCGGCGAGGCTGAGGGCTGCAAAAGCAAACGCTGGAATCTTCATGGGCGATACTAGGGGCGGAGTTGATGTCCTTTCCGGCAGAGCGGAGTCGGTTCGCCTTTCTTCCGCATGTCCCCGGCGATTGAAAGTAAAAATTGCGAAACTCACTAAGATTTTATCTTTCCTTCTGCCCCGAATGTCGCCGCGACCCGCAGCGCAGCGCCGCCCGCGAGCGCGATCTCCGCAGGCTGCATCCCGGCGGGCAGGAAAGTGCGGAGCGCAAATGTGCGCGCCTGAAGTTCCGCGAGCCGCGGGCGGAGTTGCGACGCAGCGAGATTCGCGATCATCCCGTCGCCCGTGCAAGTCGCATCGCGCAGGCACAGGTTGAATTCCTCATCCATCACGATGTCCCCGCGGATCGTCAGCGTCGCCTTGAAAAACATCGCCTTCGCCACCGCCACCGCAGTCACCCCGATCCGGTGCGGCCCTTCCGACTCCAGCGTGAGCTGCACACTTTCCACCTCCGCACCGTGCTTCGACGCCGCGTCGCGCGCGAGCCCGAGCAGCGCCGCATCGAGATCCGCCGTCGCCGCCGACGCGTCGAACGTCCCGTTCGTGCAACTTTGCAGCGACATCGCCCGCGCACCATCCGCCGTCGTGCCGAAAGCAAACACGCAATCCTCGGCCCTCACGCGCACCTGCACTTGCACCGGGCCGAGCAGCGCAGGCTCCGCCGCGATCTCCAGCGTGCGGGAAAAAAATCCGCCCGCCGCATTTCCCAAAGCCGCCGTGTGACGCGCACTCCCGTCGAGCCGGACGCCCGTGAGATTCATCCGCAGCGTGCTGAGCGAGGGAAACTCCCCCTCCGTCGTCACCGCATCCTCGCGCGCCCCCAGCGGCATCGCGCCGCGCGTGAGCGCCGCGCAGAGGCTCACTGTGTCATGTGGAAACGCATCACCGCCGAGTGCAAACATGCGCGACTTGTGCGGAGTGTGCGCCGTTCGCGCAATGCGAAAAGGACACATTCGCAGCCGCCGACGGAATCAGGCGGGCTGGCTGGAAAAATGACGGCTGACGAATGACGGAATCACGAATACGCCTGCCCCGTTCTTCGTCTGCTTCGCATTCCACGCGACCCTGATTTCCCTCCCCGCCGACACCGACCGCCTCCCACACGCTGGAGCCAGAGAAGGGGATTGAACCCTTGACCTGCGGTTTACGAAACCGCTGCTCTACCACTGAGCTACTCTGGCGTTGCGCAAATTGCGGGCGCGGAATATCGGGAGCCCCCCGCGCCTTGGCAAGCGCTTTTACGCGGCTTTCACGCGACCATCGCCGTTCGCGCGGCGGCGGGAAGGTCCGCTGTCGCTCGAATAGGAGCTTGGAGTCCCTGCGACTCCGTCATCCCGCCCAAGGCCGTCTGGCAAGCTGCATGGACACCCCAAACCCCGCCGCTGAGGGGAACAGCCACCCTCCGGCGGCGAACCCACGCAAGCGCCCGAAGCGGTTGTTGATTCAGGGGGAACGGTCCCGCGTAAAGCGGCGTTGCCGCCACGCGGCTTTACGCCGTTCCGCTTCACCCGACGCATCAGTCATATTGTGCCGTCTGCCCCGGAAGGTGAGGCCGGGCACGGATAGGACCACCGGAGGCGCTGGGCGCCTCGGGGGAGACAGCCGAAGGCTGCCCCCTAGGGGCGAGACGAGCGGGAGCGAGCGAGTCATTATGAAGGCTGAAGCCATCAGCCACATCCCTCGAAGCGGAAACGTTCCCCAGCTCACCCAACCCCCAACCCCAACCCACCGGCCGCCCCCGGCAATGCGCCGCCCGGCCAAACCCAAGCACCCACCAAAAACAAACAATCCAACTCAGTTCACCCAACTTCCATCTTGACCCCTTACATAGGGGTTAGGCGTTTCGGGTTGAGTCATTTGTGCGTTAGTAGCCAGTAAGCCGCTCCGCTGATAACTGCCGCGCACGGAAGCGTAAGGAGCCATGAAAGGAGAATGCCCGATACAACGCGGTAATCTGCCCGCCGCGTGGTAACACCGATGCCGAATAGAGCGCCGACCGAGACATGAGTGGTCGAGACAGGCAGGCCAAACGTGCTAGCCAGAATGACAAGGATGCCTGTGGCTAGGTTGGCGGAAAAGCCCTGCCCGTGATTCATGGCGGCAATCTTGTGGCTCATGGTCTCTGCGACGCGGCGTGCGTTCAGCACGCCGCCAAGGGCAATCGCAACGGCCACAAGAACCAAGCCCCAACGAATGTCGAACGCCTGCACTACGAAGAGTAGAGCGGCCATCTTGGGGGTGTCGTTCAGGCCACGGGCAAAGCTCACGACGCCGGAACTCAGGAAATGAGCGGCGTCCATCGTCTGCTGGCAGTTGACGCCGAGATAAGCCCCGGCGTAACGCTCGGAACACTGCTCCTCGCTATCGAGTGCGACGGCTAACGAATCGGCGTGCTGCACGGCCAGCACTGAGGCGGGCTGCGGAATCGGCGCGACCCGCTGCTCGGAGCCGATACAGACGCAAGACTCCTTGGTGATGCCCAGTCGCAAGCGCATGAAGCGGAACGTGAGGTAAAGCAACGAGCCGAGCAAAACAGCCACTACCGGACTAAGCATGAGTGGCAGAAAGAACTGCTTGCCTAGGACACCGAAAGTCACCTGCCCGCCGACTGCCGCCAACCCGCTGCCGACAATCGCCCCAGTCAAGCCGTGCGTCGTGGAGATGGGGAAACCAAGGCGCGTGGCGAGAATCACGGTAATGCCAGCGCCGAGTGCGACGGCCAGAAGAAAGTGCTCTGAGCAAACCAGCGCATCGGGCACGAGACCCTTGCCGGAAAACTTTTTGAGTAGCGATTGAGCGAGGAAGATGGAACATACGGAACCCGCAAACGTGGCGATGGTCGCCCAAGTAATGGCAGTGCGGTAAGTCGTCGTCCGGCTGCCGAACAAAGAGGCAACGCCCTTGAAGTTGTCGTTGGCTCCGTTGGAGTAGGCTAGAAAGGCGACGGCGAAGAGTAGAAGGATAGTCATGCTCTTGCGAATTTGGGAAGACGCGAGGAATCGCCGACCCCAAGCTCAGCGACCGCGGAGTGCGGTGCGGCTCCTGCATGGCGGGCGGAAAGGCGGAGGCTGGAAGCAGCCAGCGTGACAGCCGGAGCCGTTAGAGGCGCTGCAGCGCATAGATGGGCGTTTCGGTTTCGTTCACTTGGTTATGTTCTTAGGCCGGAAATCACGCCTCGAAAGCTTCGTGAACCTACCTCGCAGCGCGATGAAGTCATGGACCTTCATTTGGTAAATCGCGGCATCCACGTTCTCTCGCGTTGCATGACCTGATAAGATTGCGGCATCGCGTATGAGATCAGTCTGAATAGAAACCTGAGCCTTCGTTAGCCGTTTGGTAAATTTCCGTCGCCCGAAACGAGGCATCGGAATGAGTTCACTCAGTAGTTCGGCAAATTTTATTCGAGAGAACATGTGCGTCGGTTTCGGATAAGGTCTATTGCGAAGTCTTCACAGGACGCGTGTGGAATCGCCCAATACTGATTATACGACACGGATTTACGGCCTGTCGCGTAGCTGGGGTAGGGGATGCCGGGGGTTTCCCCTGTTGGATGGCGGAAATGGAGTTGGGCCGCGTGCATTTGTGTCGTGTAGTGGGAGGGTAAAACCGTGTCCAGAGCATTCCGCGTAAAAGGGCTTAACGCCCTCACGCGGCGGGGAGGTAAGGGCGGGGGCGGATGGGGGCTTCCAACGTCCAACATCCAAGATCCAAGGTCTCATGGCCTATCCGGTTTGCTGGCCACGGCGTATTTGGTAGGCTCAGCCTCGCGCGCGTGCGCGCGAGGGTACGCATGTGCGCGCGTACGCGCCCGCCCGCCCGCGCGCCCGCGAGCGCCCGCGCGAAGCTGGGGCCACCAACGACGCCCCATGCCTGCGGTCGTCTCTGCATCGTTCATGGATGTGCGCCCACTGGCGGCCGGTATCGTCCAAACTCCCACTCAGGCGATGTGCCCTCTCAGCAAGGGGAGGCGACCGGAGAGGCATGGAACGGTTCTGCCGTCCCCGACGGTTCTGCAGTCCCTGACGGGACTTGGTTTTTCACCGGACGCAGTTCCCAGTGCTGAAGCACTGGGCTATTTTCAGAGGGTTCCTCGCCCGCTGCATTCGGGAGGGAATCCGATGTCCATCGGCAGGGGAGAGCCCTACACTTTCGCGCAGTGCCCACCCATCTCCACCATTGGCTGCCGTCGGATCGTGAGACGCCGAGTGCGATCCTGCTGGATCGTTTTCTCGACTACATCGCGGCGGGACGCATCGCGCTCTATCCGGCGCAGGAGAATGCGATTCTGGAATTGTTCGACGGGCGCAATGTGATCCTGAACACGCCGACGGGGTCGGGGAAATCGCTGGTGGCGACGGCGCTGCATTTCCAGTCCGTGGCGCATGGGCGGCGCTCGGTGTACACGTGCCCGGTGAAGGCGCTGGTGAATGAGAAGTGGCTGGCGCTGTGCCGGGAATTCGGCCCGAAGAATGTGGGGCTGAGCACGGGCGATGCGACGGTGAACCGCGACGCGCCGATCCTGTGCTGCACGGCGGAGATCCCCGCGAACATGGCGCTGCGCGAGGGGGCGGAGGCGAAGATTGACGATGTGGTGATGGACGAATTCCACTATTACTCTGACCGCGACCGCGGCGTGG
>BJFP01000069.1 GCA_014189875.1 Verrucomicrobiota bacterium
TGGCAACATCGGCTGGCCCCGGTTGCCGCCGCAGCGTGGCAACGGCATTTCGGAATTCCGACCCCATCCTTTCCACCACGAAATCCTCCGCAGGCATGGGGTTGCGTTTCCAGAATTTCAGCATGTCGCCCCCGCTCTCATCGCGGACGAGTTGATCGAGGAATTCGAGCGTGATCCACTCATACCGCTGGCCGGCCTGCTCATCGCCCGCCGCCGCCTGTTCGAGGTATTGGAGATAAAGGCGGGCGATGACTTCGAGATTCGGTACGACGACCCGGATTACTCCGCCGGGAGCGAGAATTCCGGAGCGCTTGCGCGTGAACGCCGCGGAGCCCCCTTGGTCCGCCCGTGTGCCCGCAAGGAAACTAGCGCGCCAGCCAGACACCGGAATAATCGACCTGGTGAAGCTCGAATTTCAGCCCCCGCTTTTGTTCGAAATCTGCGACTGCGCGCCGGCATCCGTCCCAATGGCCGTAGTCGTCGATCTGAATCCGGCCCCCCGGAGTGACCCGGTCAAACAGGTTGTCAAGGATGTCGGTTGTCGAGGAGTACCAGTCGCCATCCATGTGGAGGAAAGCGATCGGAGCGATCCGGTCGCGCCATACGGGCAACGATTCGGAAAAGAGGCCCTTCACCGGTACTACATGCGCCTCGACACCGAGTTTGCCGCAGACCTCCCGCAGTGACGCCTCCGGTGCGGCGCACGTGCCTGCCCCCCAACCCACCACCTCTGCGGACTGGCCTTGATGGGTGTCGAGCCCGGTGGCGGCCGGCATCCCTTCGAATGTGTCAAAAGAAAAGAGCTTGCGAGGCTGGCGGCTGTGGCGGGCAATGACTGCGGCAAGCAACGCGGAAGATCCGCCGGCGGCGACTCCGCACTCGACAAAGTTGCCTGGCAAATCCCGCGCACAGATTTCCGTCGCGAGATTGAACAACGAAAAGAGCCGCGCCTCGCCCACCATGGTGAATGGCCGGACATTCCGGAACAACTCCTGGAACTCGGCATTGCCCAGACTGGACGGACTCTCCCCATGCTCGGTTCGGAGGCGCGCCAGCAACACGTCGGCTTCCCGATTGTCCTTAAAAAAACGCAATTCCTCTTTCAACGCTTCCATCGCATCCAGCGGCCGCCCAAGCCGGAGGAAACACTGTGCGCGCAGGAAATCGGTATTGCGCACCGGCTGGCACCGGGCCTTGAGCTGATTCAAGCGCGCGAACTCGCTTTCAACATCTCCACGCTCATTTCGTTCGGTGACCTTGTCGGCCTCCGGGACGGTCGGCGCAACGGCAGGAGAAGGTGCAGCCGGTGTGAACCAGGAAAGAAATCGTCGGAGCATGCGCACACCTGTAACTTGTCGGTGGAATCGTTGCAAGGGGCTCCATTGAATAAATTCCCAACCCGCGCCTCGAAACCGATTGGTTGGAGACCATCAGCGGCCAAACATTCCCAACAGCAGCCTTCGCCAACGTCTCTGGCGGATCGGCCGCGGTTCGGCGGTCAATCTTTCCGCCTACACAACCGGCGCACCCGCTTCTCGATCGAGAAGAGGTGTTTGCCGGCCAGTTTCCAAGCCAGACTGCGTTTCATTACGGACAGTTCCTGCCTCGCCCTCTCCACTTCGGCCTCCAGGGAGTGTTTTTGTTCGGACATCTCCCGTGTCGCGCGTTCCAGCAGACTCCGCAGTTCCGCGGACTCGGGGGCAGCGCGCCGGATGTCACCACTTCCGCATGGCTGCCGTCTTTGAATGCCGGATGCCAGATGCTTGCAAATGATTTGCCCGAATTCCCTGGCGCGCCGTTCCATGCTGTAGTCACGGAAACAACGTTCCTGTCCCCTCCTCGCGATGGCGCGGCGCGCTTCAGGATGATCGAGGTAATGAAGGATTTTCTCCAGCAACTCATCCTTGCCCCGGTAGGTTTCAATCTCCACCCCGGGCTCGAAGTAGGGAGCGTCCGCGTGATGCTCCATGAGCTGGAATGCACCGGTGCCGGCGATTTCAAAGAGCCGCATGTTTGCGGACTGGCCCTGCCCGATGTCAATCACGCCGTTAAGGCAGACGCGGCTGCGCTTCAGCGCCCGGTGCATTTCCAAGCCGAAGCGAGCGCCGCGATTGAACTTCGCCACAGCCGCAGGCAGACCCTCTGGAGATTGGGCCATCAGGTAGTAGTCGAGTTGGAATCCCCCTGGTTGCAAATCGGCGGCCTTTGCGACGTCCACCCATCGCTGATTCCTAATGTCGTGCATGGGGCTCCATTGACCGCAGAAAGCGACATCCGATGTTTCCGGTTCATCCTTGACGGCCTCCGCGAGAAACGTTGGGAACCCCGGATGGAAGCGTTCGATGGCTTTCGCCCCCCGATCAACGGCGAGCTGCAGTGTCGCTTCGTGATTGGAGATGATGAGGTCAAACTCACTCCAATCCGTTCCCGGTAATACTGGAGCCGCCCGCCAGCCGAGAACCAGCGCCGGCCGTTTGGAGAGGCTGCGGACAAAGCCACTATCATAAGTTACCGGGTCAGTCAGGTATAATATGTCTGGCTGAATCTCGGCGATCTGCCGTCGGAGCAAATCATCTGCTGTCGCGGCGGGATCGATCCCATGCTCCCTGCGCCAGGCGTTCTGGCCCTCGGCAAAATTGGCGATGATCAACTGTGAATCGAACTGGCTGGGGTCGAGGTGGGGTGGCAGCAGATGGCAGGCACTGAAACCATCCGCCAGCAGAATTCGCATCGCAGCTTGGTAAGTGGACAGTTGAAGTTCCGGATGGCGGCTGCTGAATTCCTGGAGGTATTGACCGTAAAAAGTGTGTATCTGAAGGAACTTCATCGGAAGATTGCCTGCATCCGGGCCGGTGCGGCGCGATCGGGGTTTTGGATTAATGGCGTCCTGCACATGGCGATTTCAGGATTCGCTTATCGCCGCTTTCAAATTTTCCGCCACATAGGACACGGTATCCTCGGACATCTCGGGATAGATGGGGAGAGACAGCATTTCCCGGCTGTGCCGTTCCGCGCAAGGAAAGTCGCCTGGACGACTGCCCAGATACTGATAAGCTTTCAGAAACGGCAGGGGCGTGGGGTAATGCTGTGTGGTGGCGATGCCTGCCTCGGCAAGTTTCTTCTGTACGGCTTTTACCTGCGCCACACGCACGCTGTAAACATGCCACACATGCTCGCTGCCGGGACGTGTTGCCGGCAACCGGACCCCTTCAACGCCAGCCAGCGCGGCATCATAGGCGGCTGCGATACGTCGGCGGGCCAGGGTCCATTCATGAATATGCGGCAGCTTCGCCAGAAGCACTGCTGCCTGCAGTCCGTCCATCCGGCTATTGATGCCCTCCATGACGTGATCGTGCTTGTCTGTGGGGCTGGAACCATGACGCGCAAAGGAACGGCACTTGGCAGCCAGCTCATCGTCATTCGTCACGATGGTGCCGGCATCACCGTAAGCCCCAAGATTTTTGCCAGGGTAAAAGCTGAATGTGGCAGCTACCCCAAAGGTGCCGACACGCTGTCCCTGGTAAGTTGCGTAATGTGCCTGCGCGCAGTCTTCGATAAGGTGCAGGCCGTGCTCCTTGCAAAGTGATTGCAGAGGATGAAGGTCGGCGGCCTGACCCAGCAGATGGACTGCGAGAATGGCCTTGGTCCGGGGAGTAATCTTAGCCGCCACGGTTGCCGGATCGAGCGTGTAGTAGGCGTCTTCAGTGTCGGCAAAGACGACCCTGGCACCGGTCTGGGTGATCGTCTCGGAACTCGCGATCCAGGAGTTAGCCGTGGTGATCACTTCGTCGCCAGCGCCGATTCCGAGTTGCTTGAGGACGATGTAAATTGAGTCGGTGCCGTTCGCGCAGGAGATGCAATGCTTCACGCCATAATCGGCTGCGTAGGTTTTTTCAAAGGTCTCCACAAACCGCCCGCGGATGTATGCGGACTCGGCGATGACAGCGGCGATTGCTTCGTCAATCTGCGGCTTAATCGCCAGATACTGGGCATGGAGGTCGAAAAGTGGGACGCGTTTCACAATGTCAGGATGCGGTGTGACGGAGACATCTCAGAGGCCGACTTTCGTGGCAAGATCATTGATCCCCGCCAGGATGAAATCGGGATCGAGCAACCGCAGCGAATTCTCCCCGGCCATTCCTGTCAGCACGGCTGCGGTGCGGCACCCGAGCGCCTTCCCCGCGCGGATGTCGGTGGCCATGTCGCCGATGAACCACGACGATGAAAAATCGCAGTCTGGGAGAGCCTCGCGCACGAGCCCTGCCTTGAGCTGCCACGCTTCACGCTGCGGCTCATGCCCGGACAAGACCAGATCCAGATGATCCGCCAGCCTGGTGTGTGACAATTGCCACGCAAGCGCCTGACGATCGCGGCGCAATGTCACGAGCACCACGCGCCCGGCGGTGCGAATCCTGCGGAGAAGGTCCGGCACACCGTCGAAAACTGTGTCGAACGTCATCCATTCACGATCTTCCACCCGATCGAGGAATCCTGATTCGTACCGGGCAAGCAGCGATTCGGCACCGGTCCGGGCGAGGATGTCCGGAGTCGTCAAGCCACTGCGACGAAGTTTCCAATAGTCTCCCTTTTCCATCGGCTCGTGGCCGTGTTCGCGCAGGAGATGGCTATAGATGCGATGGAACTTTTCTGAAATGTCGAGCAGCGTGCCATCCAGATCGCAGAAAACTGTCACTTGCGACAAATGGCGAAAAGATTGGAACAGAGGCCGGGGTCAGCCTCCAGGCTCATCTCAAAAATGCCATCGAGCAGCTCACGTGGCCAGCCTTTCATCTGCGCCTGGGAGACGAGCTTGATCATGAAGCCGGAAAGCTTTTCGACGGTGAAGCCAGCCGACTTGATGTCCGCTTCGAGTTCGGGGATGGAATAGACGCGGCGGTGGCCGACGCGAATGTCCTGACCGTTCAGCGCGTTGATGGCTGGCAGCATTCCCATCTTCACGCCGATGCGCCTGTGCAGTGAACCGGAGTGCGGTACCGTGACAAAGACGAGGCCGCCCGGCTTCAGCCACTGCCGGACTTGCTTCATCACCTCCACGGGGTGATCGACGTGCTCCAAAACGTGCGTGGCGATCACCACATCTACAGGCTGGGCGGGCGTGAACTCTTCAAAGAGGGCATGCACGGCGGTCGCATTTTCCGGTGCCATCGCGCGGAAGTCCCTGGTCAAAGTGGCGGAGCCTTCGACGATGGTAAGGCGGGCGACATGCGGCGCGAGTCCGAGACACACCGCTCCGTCACCGATGCCCATCATGATGGCATCCGCCCGGGCCAGGCCGAGCTTTTCACCGTGCCGCAAGACGGCCTGCAAATTGTAGTAGCCCGCGATGTCGCGATTCAATGCCCCGGCCTCGGTGTGGTATAGCTCGGAAGTTTCATCAACGCGCTGCATCTCATCGGAAAGTGGGTCGCGGGCGGTGTTCATCGGAAGCGATCTAAGAACACGCCGAGTGACATGCAGCAAGCAGAAGTTGGCGGAGGGCCAAATCTCCGGGCCTGTTCAGATGCCGTCGGTTGCCCTGCGCCGCAGCACCGCAGGGGCGCTGCTGCGGTGCGCGATCATTGCGCAAAAATCAGCCCAGCCGTGCAATCCGGGCCTTCAGGGCCTGCTCGCAGGCATCAATCTCATTCATCGGAATGAGCACCGGCTCGCAGTCCATTCCGCGCACCCAGGCGAGTCCGGGCAGAAGGGGGTTGATCTTCTTCTCCAGCGGCGGCAGCGGCTCGCCGTAACCCAGCTTCACATAGATATAGGGCATGTTCAACCCGGCGGCGGTGAAGAAGTAATGCGTGGTGAAGAACCGCCCAATGTTAATTTCGGTAAGGTTAGGAACGCCCTTGCGATCGAAGGTAAGATCCACGCCAAAGATTCCATTCGGTTTGTCGTCCACGGCGCGGACTGCCCGCTGTGCGAGATCATCGAGCACCGGATCGGAGACTGTCACCCCGGTCCCGGTGATGCCGGTGACACCGGAGGGCGCGCGATTGCCAAACTCCCAGTAGAGGCGCTTGCGGCCTTGGGCGACGACCAGCTCGCCATCGTTCCAGATGGACTGCCAGGTGATGCTCTCCGGCTCCAGGCACTCGGCTGCGGTGAAGTTCCCCCAACCTTTGTGCAAATCAATCCAACGAATCCCCGTTTCGAAATCGTCGGTGGGCAGTGAACCGCGCCCGGCTGACCCGCGAATCTCGCGCAACCATAGCTTGGGCCCGAACCGGCGGAAGGCTTCCCTTAAGTCCTCCGCGCTGTGCAGCATCATCGTTGCCGGCACAGGGATACCGGCCTGCTGCCAGTGCTCATAGCTGAGGAACTTGTTCTCACAGATATCAATCGTGCGATGTGAGGGAAGAAAGGTGCGCACGCCGAGCTTCTCGCGCAGCGCGGAAATGGTGAGCATTTCATAGCTCATCTGGCAGTGGATGAACTCGACACCAGTCTCTTTCACGATGTCCTGCAATACGCCAACGTATGCCGGATCCTTGGCCTTCGGGACCAGGAATTTCTGATCAGTCTCCGCGCGTTGCAGTGTGAACTTGTTGGCATCTATGCCAACCAGGTGGAAGGGCTCGGGGGCGTCGCGGAGCGAGCGGACGAAATTGGTGGCTGGCGAACCACCGGCCGATGTTACGAGGATGCGTTTCACAATTGGTTCACGATTGGGCTTCCGCAGCACACTCGATGCGCTGGCCGCCATTGCGCTGGCTGCGATCGACCGCGTCGAGCACAGCCACGGTGTCGCGGGCATGCCATCCGTCGGTGAGGGGCTTGAGGCCCTTGAGGATGCAGTCTATGAAATGTTCACACTCCACCCGAAGCGGTTCCCGGCGCTCAAAGGCGGGCATGATGACGTCGCCATGCTGGGGCTTCCATGCGTGGACTGGCTGGTCAAAAGGGAGGCCGTCGCGCTTCACCTTTTCAAAGCCCTTGTTATAGATCGTGATCGGGTTCTCCGAGACATCGTCGTAAACGATCATCTTTCGCGAACCCACCACGGTCAGTTTGCGCACCTTGTTCGGATCCAGCCAGCTAACATGGATGGTGGCAGTAACCCGATCGGCCCATTCCAACGTCGCGAACGTGACGTCTTCGATGCCCGGTTGGAGGTAATCAACCCCGCGGGCGGACACGGTCGCCGGCAGCCGTCCGTTCATCAGGTAGAGCATGATGCTCACGTCGTGCGGCGCAAGGTTCCACCATGCGTTCACGTCCTGGCGGAGCTGCCCGAGGTTCAGCCGCTGGCTGTAGCAGTAATAGATGTCGCCTATGTCACCGCTGTCGATCATAGCCTTCATGTATCGTACCGAGGCGTTGTAGAGGAAGGTGTGGCCGACCATGAGCACCTTGCCCTTGGCGTCTGCAAGTGCTGCGAGGCGGTTCGCATCGGCGACGTTTGTCGTGAGCGGCTTTTCCACGAGGACATGTTTTCCGGCGTTGAGAAAGCGCTCGACCAAGCCGGCATGGGTTGCAGCAGGCGTCGCGATGATCACTGCGTCCACGGTTGGATCGTTGAGCACGGTCTCGACGTCCACGCATGTCTTGGTATTCGGAAAGTTTGCCTCGACGAATGCGCGCCGAGCGGGGCTTGCCTCGGCCACCCACTTCACGGAGCAGTTCGACAGGGCCGAAAAGACCCTCAGCAAATTCGGCCCCCAATAGCCGCATCCCACCTGGGCGATGCGAATTATTCGGGACATCTGTTTTTTGCGCGTGTTGACTCGGTCGGATTGCAACGCCACCGCCCCGCAAATGTAAAGAATTTTATGATCATATCCATTCCGCCCGACGACGGCGGCCGTGAAATGTTTGCGGACACGCCGGCGGAAAATGCGCGCCGGCCTGCCGGTTTCCAAGCGCGGGAAAAGAACCTGCGCAGCACGCCGGGCGCGTTGGGATCCGTGTTGAACCAGCCGCGGGATTTCGCGACTCCCGCGCCAATCCCAATCCTGCGCGCGCGCCTCAACCGCCACCGGCGGAACCACCCGGGCTCCGGCGGGCGGATCCCCGGGCGCAGGAGCAGCAATCCGCAGGACGCCGAAAGCGCGACAAAATAGAACGGCAGGATGGGATGGACATAGCGCGCATTCCCGATTGGCATCGCCGTCATCAGGATGAAATTCCCTGCAATCGGCGCGGCGAGGACAAGTCCGAGGACCGGACGCCGCCAGATGCAGACCGCCATCGCCAGACACCCGAGCAGCGCCCAAACGTCCAGAGGCAGCCATCCGAGCCGGAGTGGATCGCGCCGCCCGCGGTGCGTCTCGCGCAGGTGCGGTTCGAGCGCAGCCCACAATTCGCGTTGTGCTTCGTCACCTCCGGCGAACAGCACGTGCGGCTTTGTGAAAAACTGCTCTCCAAACGACCGGTAGGAATGGTGTTCAGTCCACGAGAGCCACGAATAGTGCGATTGCTGGTGACGGCGTTGACCGGCGGGTGAAAGATGCTGGTGGATCGGCTCCGCACCCGAACCGGCGAATGCAAGGGTGATCATTCCCGTTCCCGCGAGGCCGGAACGCACATGCGTGAAAATGGCTGCCGGCCGATCCAGCGCGATGGCACGACTCATCGCGCCGACGCGCCTGTCGATCTCGCCGTACGACAGCCCCTCCGCCCTCCACGCGATTCCCGCATCCCGCGCTTCTGCGTAGCCAAAATCCGCGGCAAAGATCGCCGCGGGATCGCCCGGCCAGCCGAGTGTCGAAAGTGTTTTCAGCAACTCGGGACTCGGATGCGGATTCGTCCACGCCGCGCAAACCAGCCGGTTCGTTCCCCCGCTTGGGCTACAAAAAATGCCCGTGCATGCCCAGCGGTAAACAGGGAAAACCACGATGGCCGCGAGAGATACGGCCAGCAGGGCGAGCCATGACTTCCACCGGAAATGTGGAAGTCGCCACAGGAGGACAATGCCGGCCGAGGCCGCGAGCAAGACGCCGAGGTATCCGCGGAACTGCGTGCCGGCAAACACCACGGCAAGGAATGCCGCCCAGTCGCGGCGGTTGGGCTTCGGATCGTGCGCAATCCGGAGCAATAGAGTCATCCCGATCATGAAAAGCGAGGAACTGACCGATTCGGTCAGCAACGCATTGTGGAACGACTGGTGAAAGGGAAGATAGCTGAGCAGCACTGCACCCGCCAGATTCCAGATGCCCGGCAGCCAACGCTGCAAATTGCCGAACGCAAAAATGGTCGCGCCTGCCGCGAGCGCGTGCTGTGTGATCGCAATCGCCGGCCATCTTGCCCCGGCAGGGAGAAACTGCGCACAGGCCCATATCGCTGGCTCGCCCGCCCCAACATGCGAAAGCACTAATATGCCCGTGGCATCATAAAAACGGCCCATCTTTTCAGGGGAAAAAAGGCAGTCACCCAGACCGGCATAGACCGTGGAGTCCACCCAAAAGGTCGCGCCAAATGTCCAAAATGCGTACGCGTGGGCCGCGATGACGATGACGGCAAGCCAGAGTGTGTGCCGGCGCTGGCTCGCGGCGGTCGGTTCCACGGTCATCGGCGGCGGGCTATGATCCGCATGTTTGCGGAGCGTCCGAGCTTGCTCGGGATGAGTTCGAGCAGCCAGAACAGCGCGAGTGCGAACGGGTTGTTCATGCTGAAGAAGCGCGCGATGCGGCCGTTGCCAAACCACGCCTGCATGACGTGGTTCACGGACCACACCCAGACGACTGCGGACGGCGGCGTGGTGATGGAGACCACGTCGAACCCGCTGTCATTCAGCATCCGCGTCATCGTCTCCGGATCCCAGAGCGTCCAGTGCCGCGGGAAGTGATAGCCGCCCCAAGTCGCCTTGCGGAAGAAACGGCGGTCCCACGACTTCATGTTCGGCGTCTCGAAAAACAGGATGCCGCCCTTGCTCATCATGCCGCCGAGATGCTTCACGAGCTTGTTTGGAGTCGCGACGTGCTCGATGACCTGGATCATCGTCACGACGTCGAAGCTGTCCGGCGGAAAATCCATCTCCTCGGCGCGCGTGAGCAGGCCGCGGAAGCCCCGCGCGTTCAGCCGGTCCACGGCGTGCTGGGCGAGCTCCGCGCCGAAAAGATTTTCGCCCGAGGCACCGGCGGAGCGGAAGGCTTCTAGCAGCGAGCCGTCGCCCGCGCCGATATCCATCGCGCGGACGCCCGATGCGGGGCGGTTCAGTGCGGCGAGGATGCCCGTGACCTTCTGCCGGTCGCGCGCGAGGCGGGCCTTGAGGACGATGGAATTCCCCTCGTCGGCGAAACTGTAAGAGTAATAGTCATCCGCAGAATAGATCTGCGGGAGCATCGCAGTCGTGGGGCGCGGATTCAGATAGTAAGTCTGGCACTTTGCGCACTGGACCAAGGTGAAAGTCTGATCGCCGCAGGTGTGGCAATCATAGTCCGGGCCGACTGCTGCGACCGTAGATTCGCTGCTGTCGCAGCACGGGCAGACGACTGGCTCGAGGGCGACGTGCGGACGCTCGGCGGGAGGTTTGGCGCTCATGGATTGCGCCTTTCAGGAACAGGTGCGTCCATGTCGTTAGCCTGCGATCTGACGGAACGGATTAAGCAGCCGGAGCCCGAAGCCGGGCTTCATCGCGAGCCGCCACAGGGTGCGGAGGTAGCCGCGTTCTTTCACCACTTCACCGCTCTCGAAGTAGCCCTTCTTTTTCAAAATGCCCCGCAGCTCCCGCAGCCGGTGGTAGGGCACGCTGGGGAAAAGATGATGCTCGATATGATAGTAAAAGCCGACCGGCGCGATGAGGAGGCGCTCCAGCGGATTGGTCTCAATCATGCGGGTAAAGTTTGTCATCGGCACATGCCCGAGGTCGCATACGTCGGCGCTCGCCTGATGCTCGACGATGGTGCGGAAGTTCGAGATCAGCATCGCCAGCGTGAAAAGCGGCACCACCCAGAGCAGGAAATATTGGTGCCACTGGCCTTGCAGTGCGCAGAGGCCGAAGAGTGCGCCGTTCCCTCCGATGAACCCGATCCACGCCGGAAGCGAGCGCGGCGGCGGGGGCCTGTGCCCGGCACCCGGCTGTGAGAAGCGCTTCTTCCGCCGCACGATATCGAGCGCAGTGCCGCCGATGAGCGTCCGGCCGATCTGGGCGAAAAGGTTGCCGCCCCGCAGGCAGAGCCACGCGACAAGTTCCACCTCTTTTTCCGGATCGCCGAGATATTTGTGATGCGCCACATGATGCCAGCGATACTGGTCCACCGAGATGCCGCCAGGGCCGCAGAGGAAAAGATCGGCGAGCGTGTCGTTGAGCTTCTTGTTCCGCGTCAGGCTGCAATGCGAGGCCTCGTGCGTCCAAGTGATGAGCGCATTTTGCAGGATGCCGATGCTGATGAATGCGAGGACGCTGACCCACCAGGCCTTGAAGAAAAGAGCCGCTTCGATCGAGCCAACGACCATCACCCAAAACAGCACGACGTCGAAGATCACCCGACCATGCCGGATCTTCATCAGATCCCGCAATTCCTCCTTCGTCAGCAACTCGCCGCGAACGCGTGGCGGCGGGTCGAAATTTGGAGCGGTCTCACCTATTTCGGTGGAGTTCATCAAGCCGGACTACGTGCCACCCGTGACCCGTCGGCGCAACCATTTTTACTCTGGCGATGCGGTGCGCGCTGGCAATTTGTAGCCGGGACTTTCCAGTCCCGGCGATCTTACGGCGGACGAATGCCGGGACTGGAAAGCCCCGGCTACGGACGCGTCGCGAAGATGTCTGTGAATTTCTTCGAGCCGTCGTCCCATCGTGCGGCGTCTTCGGTGGTGAAGGGCTCGCCATCGGAGGTCGCGAGCCTGAAGCGGTTCTCATGGAGAAATGCGATGAGATCGAGCGGTGCGCATCCGGCGCGGCGCAGACCGTAGGGCCAGAATTCGACGAACAACTGCACGGCGGGATTTTCCGCGAGGAGGCGCGTCATGCCACGCAGGGCTTCGAGTTCCCAGCCCTGCACGTCGAGCTTCACGAAATCCACGCGCTCGCCAGCGAGTGCGTCGTCCATCGTGACGACGTCCACGGGTGTCGCACCGGCTTCCGCGGCATTGTCGCAAAGCCGTGTGTCGCCGCTGTTCAGTCCGAATGTCTTCAACCCGAGCCGCGCGGTGCGTGAACCGAGTGCGCGCGGGATCGGCGTGACGTTTTTCACGCCGTTGCGATCCAGGTTTTTCCGCAGCGCGGCGTGCAGCGCGGCGTCGGGCTCGAAGGCGAACACTCTTCCTTCCGGCCCGACGAGCTTCGAGAGTTGCAGCGTGAAGACGCCGAGGTTTGCGCCCGCCTCGACGACGCGCATCCCCGGGCGGATGTGCTGCGCGAAAAATTTGCGCCCGTCATTTCCCATGAAGCCGAATTTTTGCAGGACGAGATAGACGAGCCGGTCAAATGACGACGCCTCGAACCGCGCGCCGCCGACGCGGATGCTGCGCCGCCACACGGGCCAGCGGTTGATGGCAGCGAGCAGTCCCATTTACGTGAAGCGCAGCTTGCGCGCGGCGAAGAGCACCATGCGCAGCAGGAGCCAGCCGTGCCGCCATCGGTTGATGTTTGTGCTGCCGTACGTGCGGTCGCGGTAACGCACGGGGATGTCGGTGATTTTCAGGTGAAGCTTGTCCGCGCCGAAGAGCAGGTCGAAGTCGCCGAACGGATCGAAGTCCCCGAAGAACGCGCGGTTCTTCGCGATGTGATCGTAGTCGGTGCGGAAGAGCACCTTCGTCCCGCAGAGCGTGTCCTTGATCGGCTGGAGCAGGAGCCAGGTGAAGATCACGCTGAAGGTTTTGTTCGCGAGCAGATTCAGGAACTGCATGGCCTCGGTCTCCATCGGATACACGAGGCGCACGCCGTTCGCGAATTCGCCGTGGCGCGACGCGACGGCGTCGTAAAATTTCGGCAGCTCCTCGGGCGGGACGGTGAGGTCAGCGTCGAGAATCATGAGAATGTCGCCCGTGCTTGCGGCGAAACCTTCGCGCACGGCGTTGCCCTTTCCCTTGCCGGTCTGCTTGAGGATTTTCAGGTTCCGCCCGTGATTCGTCGCGGCGACGGCCTGGATTTTTTCCCACGTGTCGTCGGTCGAATTTCCCTCGATGAGCACGATCTCCGTGCCGAGCCCCATCTCGGGCGTGCGTCGCAGGATCGCCTCGATGTTGCCCGATTCGTTGCGCGCCGGGACGACGACCGACACGGTGTATTCGCGCTCTCGCTTCTGCGGCGGACGCGGTCGCGCGGTGCAAAAACACGTGAGGCAAAACCAGGGCAGCAGCGGCGCGAGGAAGCGGTTGAACAGCGGGCCGAGCACGGGCACATCGAGCGGAAGGAGGATGCGCGGCTGCACTTCGAGGGACTGCCAGCCGGCGAGGTCGAGCATGTTGCGGACGTCGTCGAGGGTCAGCCAGTTGCTCGCCGGCGTGCGCCCGCGCAGGCCGAGCCATTTTGCGAGGGTAAAAACGGGGCTCCAGAGCGAGCTGTAAAAATTCAGGATGAGCCGCGTGCCGGGATGCGAAAATCGCAGCGCCTCGTCGAATACGCGCTGCACATCCGCGGCGAGATTCACCGTCTCGGAGATGATGATGTAGTCGAACGTGCCCTCAAGCGACAGCGCCTCGCCCGCCTGCTCGAAGAAGCGCCCGTGCGGCAATTTTGCCCGCGCCTTTTCGAGCTGCTTCGCGGAAAGATCCACGCCGGTGATGGCGCGTCCGGGGAGCAGCGCGAGCAGGCTGCCGTCGCCGCAGCCGATCTCGAGGACGCTCACGCCGTCCGGGATCATCTGCGCGTAGTAGCGGCCGAGCAGCTCGTGGAAGCGCCGGCTCGATCCGGTCTTGCGATCGGATTCCGCGTCGTAGAAATCGCGCGTGCGTTCGAGCTGAGTGCGGGTCAGCTCGGGAATGGTGGTGAGATCAAGGGGCATTTTTTTCGAGCACTACGAGGAGGCGCGTGGAGAAAAGTCCCGACAACGGACGGAAGATTGCATCGAGAAACCGGAATACGGGCAGACAAAATCGCGGGTAGAGCTGCGGCCCGCCGAAGCCGCCGGATGCGACGTAGCCGAGCGCAGGGATGCGTGCGACGCGGAGGATGTTCCAGCCGGCGAGCGGGCCGGGCCTTTCGCCGCGCACGAAGACGCGGTGCGCATTTCCCTGCGCGGCGTAGTAGCCGTGGTTCGCAGGCGTGAAATCCGCGGGCGCATCCCACGCGATCGGCTCGCGCAGGGCGAGCGGCTCGTGGTGAAACGCGCCGTAGATGAACCGCCCGAGCAGGCCCATGTCCGGCTCGAAAAGAATGACGCGTCCGCCGGGGCGCAGCGTGCGGTGCAGTTCGCGCAGCACCGCGCCGGGATGCCGCAGATGATGGAACACATCGAAGAGCACAAACGCGCCGACACTGCTCTCCGCGAAGGAAAGCGCGTACGCATTTTCCTGCCGATCCAGCCACTCATTGGAAAAAAGATCCGTCGTGATGCACTGCGGGATGACTCGCTTGATGTTGCCCATTCCCGAACCGAGTTCGACGACGGGGCCGAGTTCTGCGGGCGGAAGTTCGGCGGCGATGCGGGCGTAGAAGCCGTCGTAGATGTCGCGCAGGAGAGGCTTCCGGCGCCACGCTTCGGCGTTCGAATGAATCTCAAGATTGTGCTGCTCAATCGCGGTCACCGGGGAAGTGCGAGGACATTGATGCCGCCCTTCGCGGGGATCAGCTTTTCGAGCGCTGCGGGATCATCCGGCAGCGCGCGACCATTGAAAGTCTCGAAGCGGTAGCCGAGCCCGGTGATGCACTGCACGAGATCGCTGAACGGGTAGCCGTGCTCGACGCACACGTGCGGGCACAGCTCGATGAGGATCACCGGGCGCGAAGCGCGCAGCGTCTTCGTCGCGCCGCGCAGCACGGAGAGTTCGTGGCCGTCCACGTCGAGCTTCACAAAGGCAATACGGCCGACGCCCGCGGCCTCGACTGCTTCATCGAGCGTGGAAGCGCCCGCGCCGGCAGTGGTGTGCGGCATGCCAAGATGCTCGGGATGCAGGCCCTCTTCCTTCGTGAGCGGCCAGCCCGAGCAGATCGTCTCCGGCACGGCGGCACCGGGCGTGTCCATCAGCAGCAGTTGCCGGAGTGTCACGCGCGGGACGAGTTCGGGATTCAGCGCGAGATTCGCGCGGAGCTTCGCATGCGCGTAAGCCGTCGGCTCGAAGGCGAGCACTTTTCCTTCCGGCCCCACGACTCGCGCGAGGTGCAGCGTGTGCGCGCCGATGTTTGCACCGATATCAATTGCGACATCGCCGGGCCGCAGCCGGGCCTCATAGCAGCGCACCGCGTCGGGCTCGAACGAGCCGAGCAGGAAGATCGAAAAATCAATGCCTTCGTTCAGATCGAGCATCCAGCGCAGGCCGCCACGCGTGAACTCCGCCTTCGACGGCAAGCCGCGCAGCCGCCGCCATGCCTTGACGAAACGATGCGCGCACTTGGCGATGAAGATTTTCTGTCGGGTGCTGAGCAGATTCACGTCGTCACCGGCTGCTTCCGGGCACGCGCATCCCCGTCTCGCGGAGGTGGGATTGGTGCCGGTTCATGTGCGCGGAGTTAGAGCGCAGGCGGATCGGAACGCCATCAAAAATTGAGCGCGCCGCGTGTTTGACACGGCGCGGCTACGTCAGGTTCTCGCGCAGGAAGCGGAAGAAGTTCCCGCGGAAAATTCCGGTGATGTCGGCGGCGGAATAGCCGCGCTTCGCGAGGAGGTCGTCGAGCTTCGTGAGGTCGGCGATGCTGTCGAGGTCGAGAGGCGTCTGCTCGGTGCCGTAG
>BJFP01000070.1 GCA_014189875.1 Verrucomicrobiota bacterium
AACTCGGCGTGGGCAAGGGAAAGCTCGCGCACGACAAGCGCGAGGACATCAAGACCCGCGTGGAAAAGCGCGAGGCGGATCGCGCGATGTCGGACTTCAACAAGAGGCGGAAATAGTTGAGAGGTGAAAGGCAAAGCGCGGCGCAGCGCAGTCCGGCGCTTTAGCTCGCAAGACCGAACGGGACAGGGCGCGGCTGCGAAATCTGGACGGCTCTGAGGACTGAAGCCCGCGGACTACTTTCTCCGCGCACCGCTTGCCACGCGCGGGGAGTTTCCTCACGCTCCAACGACTTATGCCTGAACAAGTCCGCGTCCGCTTCGCTCCTTCGCCCACCGGCTACCTCCACGTCGGCGGTGCGCGCACGGCGCTCTTCAACTGGCTCTTCGCTCGCCACGCCGGCGGCAAATTCATCCTGCGCATCGAGGACACAGACGCGGCGCGCAACACCGACGCGGCGATGCAGGCCATCTACGATGGCATGCGCTGGCTCGGGCTGGATTGGGACGAAGGCCCGATCATCGGCGGCGAGCACGGGCCGTATCTTCAGAGCGAGCGCGGCGCAATTTACGAGCGCCATGCGGAGAAGCTGCGCGCCTCCGGCCACGTGTACACGGATGAGAACGGGGCGCTGCGCTTCCGCCTGCCGCGCAAACTTGTGGTGATGGACGACCTCGTCTGCGGACGCATCGAAGTGGATCGCAGCAAATCACAAAACCGCGACGGTTCGCCCGAGGCGGACATGACGATCCGCCGCGCCGACGGCGGATGGATTTTCCATTTCGTGAACGTGGTGGACGACATCGAGATGAAGATCACGCACGTCATCCGCGGAGAGGATCACCTCTCGAACACGCCGAAGCACCTGGAGCTTTTCGAGGCGCTCGGCGCGCCGCCGCCGCGCTACGCGCACATCCCGCTCATCCTGAACAAGGACGGCACGAAGATGAGCAAGCGCGATCAGGGCGCGGCGGTCGGCGCCTACATCGAGGGCGGCTACGTGCCCGAAGCCGTGCGCAATTTCCTCTGCCTCCTCGGCTGGTCGCCGAAGGATGATCGCGAGATCATGCCCATCAGCGAAGTCATCGAGCGATTCGATCCCGCGCAGATCAACCGCAAGGCCGCGCAGTTCGACTTGGAAAAGTGCGATTGGATCAATCAGCAAACCATTTTGCAGATGCCGCTCGAAGCACTCGCCGTGCAGGTCGAGCCGTGGCTGAAAAAGGCGGGCGTCAATTTTGGCACGCGCGCCGACATGCTGCCGGTGCTCGCACTCGTGCGCGAGCGGCTGAAGAAGCTCAGCGATGGTCCCGCGTGGATGGACTATTTTTTCACCGAGGATTTCCCATTCGACGCCGAAGCCGTCGCGAAAGTCACCGCCAAACCCGGCGCGCTCGATCATCTCCGCGCACTCGCCGCCGCGTACACGGGCCTCGGCGAATGGACGGCAGCCGCGCTGGAGACTTCGCTGAAATCCGCAGCGACCGTCGCAGGCGTAAAGGTCGGCGAATTCGTGCATCCCGCACGCCTCGCCGCGACCGGACGCAGCGTCGGCGCGAGCCTCTACCACACGCTCGAAGTCCTCGGCCGCGACCGCGTGCTCGCACGCTTCGAACGCGCGCTGGCGAAACTTGCAGCCTGACGAAAAGCGAAGACTCGGATGCCGCGGATTTTTCAACCACGGATGACACGGATGCTTTCCATCGGTCGCGATGTGCGTGCAGCTAAGCGGCTCTTCCATCCATGCCATCCGTGTAATCCGTGGTTAAACCTCCGCGGGGATCTGCAAACCGTATCGGCATCCGCTGTCTGTCAGTCATGAAGGACGTTTACACCATCGAGGATCTGCGCGACTGGCGCGTGGCGACGGCGGACTGCGAACTGCCGCTGCGGCTTGCGGTCATCGGCGATCCCGTCGCGCATTCCGCGTCGCCGCAGATGCACAATGCCGCGCTCGCCGCGCTCGGCATCCCCGCGCGCTACACGCGCCTGCACATCAGGCCCGCCGAACTCACCGAGGCGCTCGGCCTGCTGCACGGCGCGGGCTTCATCGGCATCAACTGCACGATCCCGCACAAGCCCGGCGTGCTCGACGCCGTGGATTTCGCCGACGCCGCCGCAAAGATCGTAGGCGGAGTGAACACCGTGGTCGTCGGCGCGGATGGAAAGCTCACCGGCTTCAGCACCGACGGCCCCGGCTTTTCGCGCGCCATCCGCGAATGCTTCGGTGCCGAACTGCGCGATCTCCGCGTGCTCGTGCTCGGCGCAGGCGGCGGCGCAGGACGCGCCATCGCGATGCAGTGCGCCGCCGAACAATGCCGCGCGCTCACACTGCTGAACCGCAGCCTCGACAAGCTCGAACCGCTGCTCGGGGACATCGCGGAAATCTACCCGTTTGACCGCGTATCGTCCGGCGACATCTCGGATCTCTTTTTGAAAATCGGCCTCGCGAACAGCGACCTCATCGTGAACTGCACCGCGCTCGGCATGAAGCCCGGCGAGCGTTCCCCGGTGCCCGCGAAATATCTCACCGCTGCGCATCTCATCTACGACACCGTGTACATCGGCCACCGCACCCCGCAGCTCGCCGCCGCCGACACCGCCGGCGCGCGCGGTGCAAACGGTCTCTCCATGCTGCTGCACCAGGGCGCGCTGAGTTTCAAAATCTGGTTTCAGCGCGAAGCCCCAATCGAGGTGATGCGCGAGGCACTGCTCATGCGCGCCGATCCCGGCGCAAAATAGGCGGGCTGGAAAATCCGCCGCGCGAGTTGCCTGAGCGCGCATCACAACCACACCGGAACCTGCGGCGCCATTTTGATCTGAATCATTCCGGATCAAATTTCGCACCGTCGCAGATTCCTCCTGTCCGATCGGAACCGCCGGGACTCTGCCGCATCCGCCGCGCGGGGCATTGACTCCCAACTCCCAACTCCCAACTCTCAACTTCCCCATGTCCGAAATCGTCTGCTTCGGCGAAGTCATGCTTCGCCTGACCACCCCGCATTTTTCCACGCTCGCGGATGCGCCGTCGCTCGATCTCGCGTTCGGCGGTGCGGAGGCGAATGCCGCGGTGCAGCTCGCGCAGTTCGGACGGAGCGCGGCGTTTGTCTCGCGGCTGCCGGAGAACGGACTCGGCGACCGCTGCATCGCGGATTTGCGCGGGCGCGGTGTGGACACGGGCGCGGTGCTGCGCGGCGGTTCGCGCATCGGCGTGTATTTTCTGGAGCCCGGCGTCGGGCAGCGTCCGGGGCGCGTGAGCTACGACCGGCAGAACTCCGCGGTCAGCGAAATGCGGCCGGGGATGGTGGATTGGGATGCGGTGCTTGCGGGCGCGAAATGGTTTCACTGGAGCGGCATCACGGCGGCGCTCAGCGCGGGATGCGCCGCACTCTGCGCGGAAGCGTGCGAGGCTGCGAAACGGCTCGGCCTCACCGTGAGCTTCGACGTGAACTACCGCTCGAAACTCTGGAGCCGCGAGGTCGCCGCCGCCACGCTGCGCCCGCTCATGCGGCATGTGGATGTGTGCGTCGCTGGGGAAAGTGATGCCGTGGACATCCTCGGCGTTCCGACGCACCCCGGCGACGAGGAGCAGCGCCTGCCCGCGACCGCACGGACGCTCGCGGAGATGCACGGCTTCCGCACCGTCGCGATGACGTGCCGCGCGGGCGACAGCGCATCGCACACGACCTTCCGCGCGATGATCCACAGCGGCGGCGCGTCCGCATTTTCACGGCGGCACGAAATCACCGTCGTGGATCGTGTCGGGGCGGGGGACAGCTTCACCGGCGGGCTCATCCACGCGCTGCTGCGCGGCGATGAAAATGCCCGCGCGATCGAATTCGCCGCCGCGACCGCCGCGTGGAAGCACACGATCTACGGCGACTGGAATCGTGGCAGCGTCGCGGAGATCGAAGCGCTCGCCGGCGGCACCGGCGGGGGACGCATCGGGCGGTGAATGGCGAAAAGTGTTCAGTGCTCAGTGCTCAGTGCTCAGATTTGAAATGTCTGCCCACTGAGCACTGAGAACTGAGCACTTCATCCGCCCCGCCTCCGGTGTTGACGAAGCCGGAATGCGCCCCTTTTATGCGCGGCCAATTTCTTCCCGGGCACTCACACAAGAACCAACACTGAAAACAAAATGATCAACATCGGTATCAACGGATTTGGCCGCATCGGCCGTCTCGTCTTTCGCGCCATCTGCGACCAGGGCCTGCTCGGAAAAGAAATCAACGTCGTCGCCGTGAACGACCTCGTCCCTGCGGACAACCTCGCCTACCTCGTGAAGTACGACTCCACGCAGGGCAAGGCGACGGAGGAAGTCTTCAGCAAAAAGTCCTCGCCCGACTTGGCGGAAGACGATCTGCTCGTCGTGGACGGCCACGAAATCAAATGCCTCGCCGTGAAGGAAGGCCCCGCCGCGCTCCCGTGGAAGGCGCTGGGCGTGGACATCGTCATCGAGAGCACCGGCCTCTTCGTGGACGCGGAGAAGGCGAAGGGCCACATCACTGCGGGCGCGAAAAAAGTTATCATCAGCGCCCCCGGCAAGAATGAGGACATCACCGTCGTCATGGGCGTGAACCACACGAACTACGACGCCGCGAAGCACCACATCATTTCCAACGCGAGCTGCACCACGAACTGCCTCGCGCCCGTCGTGCACGTCCTGCTGAAGGAAGGCTTCGGCATCGAGGAAGGCCTCATGACCACCGTCCACAGCTACACCGCCACGCAGAAGACCGTGGACGCGCCGAGCAAGAAGGACTGGAAGGGCGGACGCAGCGCAGCCATCAACATCATCCCCAGCAGCACCGGCGCGGCGAAGGCCGTCGGCCTCGTCTGCCCCGAAGTGAAGGGCAAGCTCACCGGCATGGCCTTCCGCGTCCCGACGCCGACCGTCTCCGTCGTGGACCTCACGGTGAAGACCGTGAAGGAGACCAGCTACGAGGAAATCTGCGCCGCGATGAAAAAGGCGAGCGAGACGTATCTCAAGGGCATCCTCGGCTACACCACCGACGAAGTGGTGAGCAGCGACTTCATCCACGACGCGCGCAGCTCGATCTTCGATGGCGGCAGCGGCGTCGGACTGAATAAGAAATTCTTCAAGCTCGTGAGTTGGTATGACAACGAGTGGGGCTACAGCAACCGCTGCGTGGACCTCGTGAAATTCATCGCGAGCAAGGGCCTCTAAGCCCCGCGCGCGAAACCGCGCACACACATTCACCGAAACGCCGGGCGGGCCGAAAGGCTCCCTGGCGTTTTTGCTTAATGCACTTTGCATCCGCCATCCTTGACCCCGCGTAGAGTCCGGTGCTTCGTTCCGCCATTCAATGCTAAGGCTCGCGCTCAAGATGCTCTACGGTGATATGGCGAAGTTCGTCATGCTTCTCGGCGGGCTCACGTTTTGCGCGCTGCTGATGACGCAGCAGAGCGGCGTCTTCTGCGGGCTGATGCTGTGGACGACCTCGACACTGCGGAACATCAAGGTGCCCATCTGGGTCTGCGACGCGAAGGTGGAGCAGGTGAACGAAGTCGTGCCGATGCGCGACATCGAGGTGAACCGCGTGCGCAGTGTCGAGGGTGTGGACTGGGCGGTGCCGCTGTACTGGGGGCTGATCTCGGCGCGGCTGCGCGACGGATCGTTCCAGCCGATCCAGCTCACGGGGCTCGACAGCGCGACGATGGTAGGGCGTCCGGTGAAGATGACCGCTGGAAACATCGAGGATCTGCGGTTGCCGAATGCAGTGGTCGTGGATCAGATCGCGATCAAGAAATTCAAGCGCAAGGGCATTGACCTGCGCGTCGGCGACAGTTTCGAGATCAACGACAAGGAGGCGCGCGTCGTCGGCATCTGCTACGCGGAGCAGAGCTTTCTCGGGCAGCCTTACGTTTACACGACGTATGAGCGCGCGCTCGAATACGCGCCGCCGCAGCGCAAGCTCCTCTCATTTGTCCTCGTGAAGCCGAAGGATGGCGTGCCCGCGGCAGAAGTAGTGCAGCGCATCCGGAAAATCCCCGGTATCAGCGCGTTCACCGACGCGGAGTTCACTGACCGCACGATTGACTGGTACATCAAATACACGGGCATCCCGATTTCGTTCGGCACGGTGGTGTTGCTCGGCGCGCTCGTGGGCATCGCGATCGCGGGGCAGACGTTCTATCTTTTCGTGCATGAAAATGTGCGGCATCTCGCCGCGCTCAAGGCGATGGGAGCGGGCAACACGCTGCTCGCCGAGATGGTTTTCTTGCAGGCGTTCACCGTCGGCACGATGGGCTTCGGCCTCGGCACGGGACTGACTGCCATCTTCGGGAATATCTTCCTGAAAGTCGGCGAGCCGCCGTTCTTCCTCCCGTGGCAGGTGCTCGCATTCGCGGGATCGATCATCGTCTTCATCTGCCTGTTCTCCGCGACGATCGGGCTGCTGAAAGTCATCCGCGCGGAACCCGCGATTGTGTTCAGATGATCCGTAACCGACGACGACTGAGACCGCGTGATGAGCCGCGCCATGGCGGAAGACAGGCGTCCTCGCCTGTCACGGCAGACAGGCTTCCAGCCTGTCGCCTCCGCATGGCACGGCAGGCCGGAGGCCCGCCCGCCCTCACAGCCGGGACGGCTGTTTTCCCTCGCAAGCGGACTTCTCGCACAGTCTTGGAAGGAGGCGGGCAGTTCTTCAAATGACGAATGACGAACATCCAGTAGTGAGCAGCGAGCACCGCGAACTTGCTGTGCAGACGCGCGGCGTCACGAAGACCTTTGGCCGCGGCGACAACGCCGTGCGCGCGCTCAAGGGTGTGGATTTCGAGGCGCGCTGCGGTGAGCTGATCATGCTTGTCGGGCCGTCCGGTTGCGGGAAGACGACATTTCTCAGTGTGATCTGCGGCACCATGAAGGCAGACTCGGGCAGCGTGGATGTCTTCGGCACGGACCTCGTGCATCTCGGCGGCGGCAAGCTCACCGAGTTTCGCGGACGCAATGTCGGGTTCATTTTTCAGCAGTTCAATCTCATCCCGACCTGGAATATTTTGGAGAACGCGAGCATCCCGCTGCTGCTGCAAGGCCAGTCGCGGCGCAAGGCGCAGGATGCGGCGGCGAAGCTGCTCACGGAAGTCGGACTCGGCGAGCGGCTCGACGCGCATCCGCGCCAGCTCTCGGGCGGGCAGCAGCAGCGCGTGGCGATCGCACGCGCCCTTGTGCATGAGCCGCGCCTGCTGATCTGTGACGAGCCGACTGCGTCGCTCGACGCCGCAACCGGACACAAGGTGCTCGAACTTCTTCAGGCGAGTGCGTGTCGCGAGGACCGCTGCGTGATCGTGGTCACGCACGACAGCCGTATTTTTTCATTCGCAGATCGCATCGCGGAAATGGAGGACGGCGTGGTGAAAGGCATCCACAATTCCGGCGAGTACAAGGCACAATACGTCTGAACCGCGCCCATATTTTTCCATGAAACGCCTCATCTTCTGGCTCCTCGTTTTCACCTCCGTCATCGGCGCGTTCGCCTGCTTCCGGCTTGTGCTCAATTCGCGGAAGACGGTCCCCGCGGCCGTCCCGCTATACGAGCCACCGCGCGCGCCGTTCGCTAAATCCATCGGTGGACGCGGGCTCGTCGAGAGCGTGAACGAGAACGTGCGCATCTCGCCCGCCGTGGCTGCGCTCGTCGCGAAGGTGCATGTGAAAGTCGGCGACGAGGTGAAGGCGGGCGATGTGCTGGTGGAGCAGGACACGCGGGATGCGGCCGCGCTCGTGGCCGCGCAGGAGGCGGATTTTTCCGCGCTGCAGAAGCAGCTCGCCGAGGCCGAGGTGACGCTCTCGGACAAGCGCGACCAGTGGGATCGCATGGCGAAGCTCATCGCAACCAAAGTCGCGAGCGAGGACGAGAAGCAGCGCAAGCTCTTCGCCGCGCAGACGGCCGAGGCGCAGTTTGCCAGCATGAAGGCGCGCATCGGGAGCGCGCAGGCGATGCTCAACCGCGCGAAGGTGCAGCTCGATCTGCTCACGATCCGTGCGCCGCGCGACGGGCGCATCCTGCAGGTGAACACGCGCGCGGGTGAATTCGCATCGCCGATGACGATGCTCGGATCGGGCACCGACCCGAGCATCGTGCTCGGGCAGACGGAGGAGCTTCAGCTCCGCGCGGACATTGACGAGGACAACGCCTCGCGCGTGCGCCCCGGCATGGCGGCGAAGGCCTACATCAAGGGCCGGCGCGATGTGGAGATGCCGCTGCGCTTCGTGCGCGTGGAGCCGTTCATCGTCCCGAAAAAATCGCTGACGGGCGAGAGCAGCGAGCATGTGGACACGCGCGTGCTGCAAATCATCTACCGGTTCGACCGTCCGAAAGGCGTCGGCGTCTATGTGGGGCAGCAGATGGATGTCTTTCTCGACGACTGGAAGTAGCGGACGCTGCGCGGAACTCAGATCGCGTCGAGCGCGAGCAGGATTGCGGTGGAGAAAATTGCCGCGCCTGCGAGACGGAGTGTGCGTTGATGGGCGGTGCGCTGAAGTGTGAGTCCGAGTGCGATGCCGGTGGCGTGCAGCGCGGCGGTCGCGATGACGAAGCCCGCAGCGGTCAGCAGTCCGGATGCGTTTACAGGCATCTCGCTGCCGTGCGCCTGGCCGTGGAAAAGTGCGGCGATGGAGACCAGCGCGGCGCTTGCGCTGAGCGGGAGGCGCGTCGCGAATGCCACGAGTGCGCCGAGGCCGATCACGCTGGCGAGAATTGCAGGCTCCACGAACGGCAGACGTACGCCGCCCATTCCGAGCGCGGCACCCACGACCATCGAGCACACGAAGGACAGCGGGAGCAGCCAGAGCGCGCGTTTTCCAAGCTGCACCGCCCACAGGCCGACGGCGATCATCGCGAGGATGTGGTCGAGTCCGCTGAACGGGTGCGCGAGGCCCCAGCCGATGCCTCCGGTCGCCGCGCCGTGGCCGGGATGGGCGTGCGCGAGCGTGGGGACGAGGGCGAGTGCGAAAGCGAGTCTGTGTTTCATGCCGCGACCTTAGAACGAATCGGCGCGCAAATGTGAACCACGAACACGCGGGGATTTGAATTTCCCGCGCAGTCCCGGCTGGCGCGCGGCGGTGCGTGCTGGCATCACTTTTTGCGATGAAGACTTTTCAATTTTTTGCGCTCTGCGTCGCTGCGGCCTCGCTGTTTTTCGGGACAGAAAATTTCGCCGCAGTGCCGGGGATCGCAGTGCAGGAGGGCGGGTGGGGGAGTGCGAGTGTGCGCGAAATCCATGCGCTCGCGCTCGCGACGGCGACGGAAATCGGGAGGCATTGCCCGAAGACGCGTATCGGGACGATCGTGGTGCATCACCGCGACGATCATCCGCAGACGGCGTGGGCGCGGACGGCGGACGGGAAAATCATCGTCGGCATCGAGGCGCGCGACCGGCAGTGCGCGCAGTTTGTCTTCCAGTTTGCGCATGAGTTCTGCCATGTGCTCGCGACGCAGGCGAACGACTGGCAGCGCACATGGCGCGGGGACGGGAAGCCGAATTTGTGGCTGGAGGAAAGTTTCGCGGAAGCCGCGTCGCTCTTCGCGCTGCGGACGATGTCGAGATCGTGGGAGCGCTCCGCGCCGTTCCGGAACTGGCGCACGTATGCGCCGGAATTTGCGGCTTACGCGGGGGAGCGGATGCGTGCGACGCCGGCGGTCGCGGATTTTGCGCGGTGGTTCCGGCAGAATGAGCCGGCGATGCGGCGCAACGGGACGCTGCGCGCGAGCAACAGCGTGGTCGCAGCGCGGCTGCTACCGCTGCTGGAGGCGGAGCCGCGCGCGTGGGAGGCGATCACATTCATGAATCTCGGCGCGCGCGATCGGAAGATGCCGCTGAGTGCATTCCTCGCCGAGTGGCGGCAGAACTGTCCTCCAAAACTGCAGCCGTTCATTGCAAAAGTGGCGCAGGTTTTTGGCATCGCGCTTTAGCGGCCTTGCGTGAAGTGGTCAGCGGATTCCGTCCTCGTCCGCGAGCTTCAGCATCCGCGAGACGAATGAGGTGCGCGCGTAGAAGGCGTGCGTGTGGACGCCGTGGCCTGGGCCTTTCGTCCTCGGCTGGACGAGATTGCCCATCCAGCCGGTGAGCGCCTTCGCGCCCTCTGCGCGGATCGTCTTTTGAACGAGCTCATAGTCGGCCTGCACTTGGCGGAATGTATCGCCATCCGCGAGGTCGAACGTGCCGAGCTTCACGAGCCGCGATTCCTCGTCGCGATCGTTTTTCCATTCGCGCGCGCAGACGAGCATTGCGCGCAATTTATCGAGCAGGTGGCTGTGATCGAATGGCGTCTCGGCGACATTTTTCGGATCGATCATCGTGATGGCCATCGTCTCCTTCACCTGCCAGTGGCCCTGCGCATTTCGCACGACGGGCACGACCTTGAGTTCCCATGTGCCGAAGTCCGGCGCCTGCGCGGCGTCCTGCGGGTGCCCGAGCATCTGCTCCACGGTCATGCCAGCCCAGCCTTTGTTCTTGCGGCCGTTTTTCCAGACGGTGACACCGTATTTTTCCGCGATCGGCCGGAGGTCTTTTCCGACGTACGGTTTGAGGATCGCGATCGCCCGGTCGCGGGAGATTTCTGTCGGCGGGCCGTTGCGTGCGGGCTCCGGGGGCATCTGTGGCGTGTGCGGATTACTTCGCAGCGGCGCCAGCGCTCGCGCCGAACGTGCGTTCGAGGAGGTCGGTGATCTGCGCGAGCTTGTAGGGCTTCACGAGCGTCTCGGTCACACCGAGCGCCTTCAGTTCTTTCTGGAAATCGAGCACGGCCTCGCCGGTCACGGCCACCACGGGGATTTCGGCGGTCGCGGGATCGGCCCGCAAGGCACGGAGCACCTGCTCGCCATTCATGTCCGGGAGATTCAGATCGAGGAGGATGAGCGCGGGCCGTTCGCGCTGCGCGATTTCGATCCCTGTGCTGCCCTGGAGGGCGGGGAAAAGATGAATGTCCTTGCGGCTGCTGAGGAAGCGTTCGAGGAGGTAGTAGTTCGCCTTATCGTCCTCGATGTAGAGGATTTTCCGTCTGTCTGGCGTCGTGCCGGGCTGGGGTACGACTGCCGCATCCGGCGTTTTCAAAGATGGCGTCGGGGCGGATTCCACTGCGGGCTCCGAGGCGGGCAACTCGACCCAGAACGTGCTGCCGCCCCCGATGGTGCTTGTGACGCCGATGCGCCCGCCGAGGCTGCTGATGACGCGCTGGCAGAGTGCGAGACCGAGGCCGGTGCCACCCTCGGTGCCGCCTTCGCGCGTGCCGAGCCGCTCGAATGGCACGAAGAGGCGCGCGAGCTTGTCCTCGGCGATCCCGTGCCCGGTGTCCGTGACGCTGATGCGCCAGGTGCCCTGGTCGCCGGGTGCCACGGAGAGGGTGATGCTGCCGCCGTCGCGGTTGAACTTTGTTGCGTTCGACAGGAGATTCAAAAGCACCTGCCGGAGCCGCTCGTGATCGCACGAGACGAATGGCGCGAGGCCGGGAGGCTCGATGATACGCAGCGTGATCTTGCGCCTCGATGCGGCGAGCGTGGCGAAGGAGGCCGCCTCGCGCAGCAGATCGAGGACGTCCACAGGCTCGATGTTGAACTGCATCCGGCCGGAATCCAGCCGCGCGATGTCGAGGACCTCATTGATCAGTTCGAGGAGGTTCCTCCCTGCGCGTGAAATGTGGATGATGCTCTCGTTCTGCTTGGCCGTGTGCTCCTCCATCTCCAGAAGCTGCGTGAAGCCGAGGATCGCATTCAGCGGAGTGCGAAGCTCGTGGCTCATGCGCGAGAGGAATTCGCTCTTCGCCCGGTTCGCGCTCTCGGCCTCGGCTCGCGCGCGGCGGATGCTTTCATCGGCCTCGTGGCGGTCAATGGCCGCGGTGAGCACGTTGGCGATGGACTGGATGAAGCTCACGTCGTCGCGCGAGAATTCCCGCGGCGTGCGCGAGAACGAGGCAAAGACGCCGAGCGGACGGTCGCCAGTCTTGATGCACACCGCGATGCCGCTGCGCATGCCCGACACGCGCGAGGCTCGCGAGTATTCGAAGCGCGTCTCCTTTTCCAAATCATACGAGACGATTGTCTCGCCGGTGAGCACCGCGTAGCCGCTCAACGAGCCCTTGCCGCCTGGGATCGGGAACCGTGCGTCGGCATCCTTCTGCCAGCCGGACTCGGCCAGCGGCTTGAAGAGGTCGGCGTTCTCATCGTACTGGAGGACGGAGGTGCAGTCGCACGGCAGGATCTCGACCACGATTTTTGCGGCGTCGAGCATCAGCTCGGAGAGGGACTGCCCGGCGAGCGCGCGCTGGCCGAGCCGGGACACAGCGGCCTGGCGCAGTGCGCTGTTCTGAAGGTCGAGGTTTGCCTCCGCGAGTTCGCGGGTGCGTTCCGTCACGCGCTGTTCGAGCTGCTCGTTGGCGAGCTGGATCGCGCGCTCGGCCACCCGCTCCTGCGTGACGTCCCGCAGGAATCCGACCATGCGCGCGATCTGCCCGTGGCGGTCGAGAAAGAAGCAGCCCTGCGCGTGCGCGACGATCTCGGTGCCGTCCTTGCGGATCATGCGGAACGAATGATCGAACGTGTCGCGCGTCGAGGTGACCATCTCGAGGCGCTGCGTGAATGCCGACTCGTCGTCGGGATGAATGACCGCGCGCAGGCGCTCCATGCCGCCGCCCATTTCATCCGGCGAAAAGCCGAGCAACTGTTCGATCTCGCCGCCGTATGCGATCCAGCCGGACAGCGTGTCCCAGTCGAAGACCACCTGCCCGCTCGCGCGGACTGCGGCGTTGTAGCGGTTTGCCCACTCGATGCGTTCGAGCTCCTTCAGCTTCCGGTCAGAGATGTCGCGGCAGATCGTCGAGATGAAATCCACCTGCCCGTCCGCACTGAAATGCGCGAGCACGAGCTGGAGCACGGGATATTCGCGGCCTTCGGAGGAGACGAGCGCGGTCTCTCCGGACCACGAGCCGCTCAACTGCGCGACCGGGATGCCTTCGTGCAAAAGGATTTTCAGCGCCCATTCCGGGTGCAGGTTCGATAGCGAGAATCCCGAGATGTCCGACTCCGGATCGAGGCCGAGCAGCTTGCGGCTGGCGGTGTTCACGTAGAGCAGGCGTCCCGTCTTGTCCGCCATCGCGACGACATCGGTCGTCGCCTCGATGATTAGGGCAAAACGCGAAGCGGACTCATCCGCGGCAAAGTCGCGGACGGCTCCCGTCGTGGTGTTGGGATTGGGCATGGGCTAGTCGGGCAGGGGACACCCTTTCGTCTCTGGAGCAAGCCAGATGAGTGCCATTCCGAGAATGTAAATAAGGGCGATAGTCGCGCCAGCCTTCGGGTAGCTGCCGTCGAAGAACCGCATCAGGTTCGCCATATGCAGGACACCGATGGCGGCGATGATCCAGGCGAAATCAAACGCAAGACCCCGGCCCGTCGCTCGGGCGCTCGCGTGGAAAATCTCCGGGAAACACAGCGGCAGCCAGCCGTAGAATGATGCCGTGAAACAGCCGACGAGGCCGGTCACCACGAGGAAAAGTCCGTCAAATTGATGCACCCCGTTGAAAAGCCACTGGCACGCGCCCAGCGAAGTCAGGCACAGGAAAAAGCAGGTGATGCGCCGCCCAAATACGCCGCCGACAATCGCTGCAAGGAGCGAGCCGACAATCGCGCCGAGCGCCGATACGAGCTGGATCTTTGCCTTCAGGAAATCGCCCTTCTGCCCCGCCTTGCGGAGCATTTCATCCGCCCACAGGAGAATCCATTGCACGATGCCCCAGGTGACGAGCAGCGCGATGCGCGCAAAGGCGATCGGCAGCAGCGTCCGCTTGCGTAGCGCCGGCGAGAGGCTCTCGCGCAGCGGCGACGCTCAGGGCTGCCTTTCGCGAGACCGTCGGCGAGCCCCATCTCATTCAGCGCCGGCCCGGCCACGAGCGGAAAGATGCCCATCTCCATCCCGTCAAACATCCAGCCGAGAACCGCAGCGAGCAAAGTGAGGCCGGGGCGGGAGCGCGAAGGGGGCATGGAAAAATGCGGGGCGCACATCAATGATCGCCGCGCGCAAATACAGAAGCGCAGATCCGCGCGGCATGGATTTCGTCATTCGTCATCTGCCATCCGCCATCTATCCTGCGCCCGATGGATTCCCTCGATGAAAACCTCCGCGACTGGCTCGCCGCCGATCTCGCCGACATCGGAGGCACCTTCATGCCTTTCGGAAAATACGGCCCTGATCATTATCCACCGCACGGCGTGCCGCTGTTCGATCTCCCGCTCGAATACCTTTGCTGGTTCGAAAAAAAAGGCTGGCCTCAGGG
Source organism: Verrucomicrobiota bacterium (assembly GCA_014189875.1). Lineage (GTDB taxonomy): Bacteria > Verrucomicrobiota > Verrucomicrobiia > Chthoniobacterales > Chthoniobacteraceae > SXWH01. The sequence goes on from BJFP01000070.1 coordinate 14,285, forward strand.
GCGCATCGGCGAGCTGCTCCGCGTCCTGCACCAGCTCAAGACCGACGGCTGCGATGAGATCTTCGACCGCTTCCGCCGCGCACGGGGAGGTCGCACTTCGCTGCGTGAGAGGTGAACGCGTGAGCATCATTTTGAAAAACGCAGAGGCGCGGAGGAAACAGGGAATGCCGCAGAGGAGGGCTCCGACTTTTTCCTCTGCGCTCCTCCCGTTTCAGTTCCTGTCTCTGCGTTGAAAATTGGAACGATCAGTCCGCCGCCGGACTCCGTCGCGCGATTTTCCAGATCGGCACGTCCTGCTTCATCCGATCGATCAGCGCGCCGCAGAATGCCAGCGCCGCGCCGCGGTGCTTCGCCTCCACCCGCACGTAGAGCGACGCCTCGCCGACTGCCACGAAGCCGAGCCGGTGAACGATGCGCACCGCCTGCGGCGAATGGCGCGCGTCCAGCTCCGCGAGGATGCGCCCGAATTCCCGCCGCGCCATCGGCTCGTATGTCTCGTAAAAAAGTCCCGCTAGCTGCGCGTCGCCCTCGGTCGCGCGCACGACGCCGTGAAATTCCACGACCGCGCCCGTCTCCCGCAGCGCGCGTGTCTGCGGCGGCGGAACGATCGGCCCGTCGGTGAAAATGATTTCCGTTTCCATGCGCTAGCCTCCGCTCACGGGCGGAATGATCGCGATCTCCTGCGCCAGCGCGCCGACCACGTCGTCCCACGGCATGTATTCGCAATCCACCGCGACGCGCGCGGAACTGAAATCGAACCCCGGCGCATTGCGCTCGATGATCGCGCGCAGCATTGCGCTCGATGATCGCGCGCAGCGTCTCATTGGGCGCGCACTCCACAAGCATCTCGCGCCAGCCGAGCCGGTCGGCTGCCTGTGCGAATGCGAGCAGTTTCACATGGATCATGCGCGTTCCGTATCGCGCGCCCCGCCGTTTCGCAATGCGTGCTGGTCTGAAAAATCACGCTCAGCCGGAACGATTCAGTTGGTTCGGCGCGGTTCGGACGGAACACTGGCTTCCCAGCCTGCTGGATCGGCAGGCTGGAAGCCAAAGATGTCCGGCGTGCCTCGTGCTGCGAAGTTGGGTTTGCAAACGGCGGTGCCGGGTGTTCGCGTTGGTGCGCGGCGGGGCGGGGTTGCGCGCTTGTGGGTGTCCTTTTTGGGCAGGCTGCGCCCGGGCACTGCGTGGGGACAACAGCGGTGCTCAGTTCGCTGGGTGCTTTTGTTTTTTTGGCCAGCGCCTGTTCTTCGCGGGCGAGCTGGGCGGTGAGCTGGGCGGCGGGTTCCGCGT
>BJFP01000071.1 GCA_014189875.1 Verrucomicrobiota bacterium
CGCGCCGGCGTACGGCGCGCGCAGCGAGACTTCGAGCTGCTCGCCGGGCTTCCACGCTTTGTCGGGCAGCGTGATTTCCAGCTCCGTGTCGCGCTCAAGATTGCGCGCGGATTCGCCCGCGCCCACAACGGTGAACGGCACCGTGCAGAGCACCGTACCTGTCGCGTCGCGCCACTCGTAGCGGAAGCGGCCGGCTCGGTTCACGGGCAGATTCACGGTCGTCGCGGATGCGGGCAGCGATCCGTCGGCGGTCTCTATTTCCTTGTCCATTTCGCGGGAGACGTAGGAGAGCGTGCCGTTCTTTTCCTTGGTGAGCACAGAGGTATGGCGCGTCTCGATGAGCACGCGTTTCAGCGCGGGCGCTGCGGCGGGCTTTGCATCCGCGCCGATGGCGACGAGCTGAAACGCGCGAGGCACATCGCGCGGGATGAAGTCGAAATCACCCGCGGCCTTGAAACCGATGAGGAATGGCTGACGCGAGACGAGCGTGCCGAGCGCGCCGCGGACTCCGCGTCCGCCGTCCGCCTCGAATGCCTCCAGGTCCACGGCGACGCGCAGCAGCGGCGCGGCGTAAGCGTCGAGCGAAAGCGCGAACTGTGCGCGGCCTTCCTCGTCGGTCTTCACTTCGCCGAGTTCGACTTCGCGCTGCTCGAAGCGCTCGTGCTTTGGCAGTCCGAATGTCCATCCAGGCCATTGCTCAAAGTGCGGCACGCCGGGCGCGACGCGCATCTTCGCGGTGACACGGCGATCCGCGGCGGCGATGCCGAACAGCGTCTGCACCTCAGCGTGTGCCGTGAGTTTTTCCGGCGAGAGCCAGGCGGCCTGCATGGCGGGTTCGAGCTTCGCGGCGAGCTTGAGGCGGTCGGGCTGGAACTCTTCCACGCGCACGAGCATGTGACCGATATGCAGCGCGTCGGTTTCGCTGTCCTCGTCGTCGTTGCGCTTTTTCTTTTTGCCGTCGTCGGGTCGGCGCAACTCGATGCGCCACACGCCGGTCGGCGATGTCTCGCTCGTCGGCAGTTTCATTTCGAGAAAGCCGTCGGCAGGCAGCTTCGCGGGGAAGCGTCCGGCTTCCTCCTCCTTTGCATTCGTGAGCACGACCTCGACCGGCAGGCCGGCGAGCGAGCCCTGCCAGTCGCGCTGGCGCACGATGGCGGCGAGCTGGATCGGATCGCCGGGGCGGTAGATTCCGCGCTCGGTGAAGAGCGCGCCGTCAAGTGCGGCAGCCTCGCTGGTGCGGACTCCGGTGATGTCGAAGCGCGAAAACTCGACAGCGCGATCTTCGCGCGACCAGGGGATGAACGCGAGGTCTGCGCCTTTGCGCGCAATGAGCGCGACCGGCGTCTTTTCGCGCAGCAACGCGTCGAGTGCGGGGAGCGATGCGCGGCCCTGCGCGGTGGTGTCGGCCTCGGCGAGCGTGTCGCCATTTTTTGCGAGCGCGGTGATGTGAACGCCCGCTACCGGCGCGCGATCCTTGAACGATTGCACGAAGACTTCGCGCGTGCCGTCGGCGTTGCGCTTCACGATGAGGCCGAGGTCGGTGATGAGCACGAAGCGCGAATCCCCGCTGACGCCACCGCCTTCCTCCGCGGATTCGTCCTCCTCGTCCGCGTGGTGACGCCGGTGGCGCTGCTCGCTGCGCAGGCCGATCCATTCGGGATCGGGGTCGCCGTCGTTCGGCTTTGCGTCCTCCGCGGTGCGGCGGCGGACGCCTGCGACTTCGAGGTAGAAAAGGCCACGCTGAGCGTCCTCGCCGCCGGGCTCGGCACGAGTGAGCGCGGGTGCAAAGTCGAACGCCGAGTAGTTTGCCTCATGGTTGTTTTTCTTCGCGATGGCCTGCACGGAGGAGTGGAAGTGCGCGAGGTTTTCAAACGTGAGGTCGCCGAAAAATTCGGGCGACTCGAAGCGGCCGTTCGTCTGCGTGACTAGGTGGTTGATCTGTGCGCCGGGGACGCGCGCCAGCGTGTAGCGCAGATGCGCGAGGCCGCGCGACTGGATGCTCAGCTTGCGCTCGCCGTTCAATGCGAGGATGCCGCCGCGTCCGAGGATGGTCGCCGTTTTGTTGAATGCGGGCACATTGACGATGGCCGTGAAATCCTCGCGCGTGACGAAGCCGCCGGGCGCGGGCGTTTCCTTCGGCACGCGGACGAAAAGTCGCGAGGACTCCTGCGGGGCGAGGCGGAAGCCGAACAGATTCGAAATGGTCGCTGCGCCATCCGCTGCGACGGATTCGAGTGCGATGCGCTTGGACTTTTCGAGCACGGCATCGGTGACGGTTTCGGGTTTCCAGGGCTGCTCCTTGCCGTTCTTGTCCTTCGGCGGCGGCGGGAGCTGCCACGCATGCGCGGCCTTTGCGATGACGCCGGTGTTCGCGGAGATGCTGCTCTCGAGGAAGAGAAACTGCCGCGGCTCGCCGTCCGCATTCGTCACGAGCTGCGTGCGCGCGCCGTTGAAGAAGAATGCGGAGTAGCGTGAGGGCGACGTGACCTTCGTGGTGAATTCCTTTTCCGTGGGATCGCCGCCTGCGAGCGCGTTCATGCGTGCTGCGAGATCGAAGCGGATGAGATCCTCCTTTTCGCCCGGCTTGATCGCCGGCGATCGGAAGAAAAGGCGCAGCGGATTTTTTCCATCGGCGATCACCTGCGGCTTGCCGCCGGGGGCGAAGAGCGGAGCGCCGCTCACGTTTGTGACCGAGAGGCAGCGCAGGACTTCATCGCGTGAGACCGGCTGGCTGAATGTGACCGTGGCGACGGCCTGTTGCAGCGCGGGCGTCGTGGGGTCCATGTAGAACGAGCTGTCGCCAAACGTTGCGGTGAGCCTCGGCGCGCGCCATTCGTCGCGGTGAGCTTTTTTCAAAGTGACGGTGCAGTCTGTGGCGAACACGCCGTCGCCGAGCGTGAAGCCGTAGTCGCGCGGCGGCATCCATCCGCCCTGGGGCTCGAAGGTGAGCGTCTGAGAGCTGGTCCAAGTCCACACGCCGGCGACTTCGGGTGAGAGCCTCGCGGTGCCGGGCGCGGCGGGCTTGCCGAGGAGATTCAATGGCGCGGCCGGTGCGTCGAAGCGGATGGTCAGCGGGCTGCCTACGGGCTTTTTCCGCTGCTCGTCCCAGCCGACGGGCGACCATGTGACCCGCGCCTTCACGTCGCGGATGCGCGGCTTTGTGGTGTCACGCGCGTTCGGATCGGATGGGGTCGCAGGTGCGGCGGCAACGGGCACGCTTTGCGGCTGCTGCGGGCCGAGATGCCGGCTCCCGCGCAGCGCGGCACCGGCGATGGTCGCGGAGATCGCGAGGAGCAGCATTGCGGCCAGTGCGCGAGGTGTGATGATTTTTGTGATCGAGCGCAGCCAGGGCGGGGGAGCCCACGCGAATCTGAGCGAACCGAAAATGAACGAGGGCAGGCGCGTGAAGGCGCGTGCGGAGGAGGCGAAAGGACGAAGGATGGAGTGCAGCATATTCCCGGATAGAACGGGCGCTGTGCGGGGGATCTTTCAGCGATTGCGGGAATTTTTTTGTGAAGCTGGAATTGTGGCTGCCGACGCGATGCTCGCGCCTTTCCCGCGTTCGATTGAGTGCGCCGGATGTGACGCACATGGGTCGGCTGCGCTTTTTTAGCGTGAGTTCTCTCGCCGTGCGTGTGCGGAGCAGGCTACATTTTCCGCATGAATTCCCCGCAAAATGGACGCTGTCGCATCGTGCTCACGGGCGGGCCCGGTGGTGGTAAGACGACGGCTGGCGATTTGTTCCGGCGCGAGTTCGGCGAGCGCGTGGTGCTCGTGCCGGAGGCGGCGACGCTGCTTTTCAGCGGAGGCTTTCCGCGAGTGCACGAGCCGCCCGCGGTGCGTGCGGCGCAGCGGGCGATCTTTCATCTTCAGCGCGGGCTGGAGGATGTGCAGTGCGCGCGCTATCCGCATCGCATCCTGCTGTGTGATCGCGGCACGGTGGACGGGGCAGCATACTGGCCGGGGCTGCCGCACGATTACTTCGATGCAGTGGGCACGTCGCTCGACGCGGAACTGAAGCGCTACGATGCGGTGATTTTTTTCGAGAGCGCAGCCGTCGGCGGCAACAGCATCGAAGGCGGGAATCCGATCCGCAACGAGACGATCGAGCAGGCGGTTGAGCTGGATCGCAAACTTCGCGCGCTGTGGTCGCAGCACCCACGTTTCGTCCTCGTGCCACACAATGATTCGTTCTTTAAGAAAATCAGCTTCGGTCTGGCGTCGCTCGAAGGAATCGTCGCGCAACTCGCCGCGGTCGCGGCCGCACGGCATCCGGCGGGGAACAAGGCTCCGCGGAAAAAGCGCTGAACGAAATTTTTCTTGCCGCACCGCCCGGCGCACTGTTGAACGCGCGGTTCAGTTCTTTGCGAGTTCAACGATAATTACCGGTGCGAAGGAACCCCGTGAGATTCGGGGGCAGTTGCGCTGCTGTAACTGGATACGACTTCCCATTGCCAGTCCTGCGAAAGCGGGATGAAGGCGGGAAGAAGGATGGCAAAGCTGAAAGGCTGAGCCGCAAGCCAGAAGCCAGAACATTTCCCCGGTCATTCTCATTCGTGACCCCGCATGTGCGGGTGCTCTCGGAAAAACTTCTTCGCAAAAAGAAGCAATGAGGGGTCAATCGGCTCGTCCGCATGCTGCTCCGCCCGGGACAGCGCGCGGTGTGTCGTGGTCTCTCCACCAGACACATTAGAAATGGTCAAACGTAATTCGTTCACAGGCGTCCTTGCCGCTGCCGTTCTCTTCGGCGGTGCCATCGCCCATGCACAGACATTCACTCTCTCGGATATCCAGAACTGGGTAGGGACGGGAGCCAATCAAGCCGCCCTTGTCGTCGCGTGGAATGACGGGAAGACACCGGATTCGCTGGTCTTTGGATACCGATGGTCGGCGGCGGATGCGGATCCCACGGTCTTTGGCATGATGCAGGCGATTGATGAGGCAAATCCACGGTTTTCATTCACCGCACACCCGAGTTTTTTCAGCGGCTCGGTCTTCTCTGTATTCTATGATCTCACTGGCAACGGCGGCGCGCCGGTCGTCGGCATTCCGCAAGACTTGGGCGGGCCGGAAAATGGTCACGCGCTGTTTCCGGGGGACCACTATCGGGAAGGATGGTTCACCGGATTTTGGGGTGAATTCACCGGGTTCGGAAACCCATACAATGAGGGGAGTTGGACGTCCGATTATCCAACGGTACAGGGTGTGGGAGTAGATACGGTCTCCAATAACTCGTGGTTTGGCCTCAGTTTTAGTTCCGACGTGATTAATTTCACTGCCCCAAATCCCGGCTTCCCCACTGAGCCGACTGCAACTCCGGAACCTTCGTCCGTCTGCCTTTTGGCATTGGGAGCCCTAGGATTGTTTGGGAGAAGGACACGCCGGAAATTTCACGGACAATCGCGGGTGTGAGAAAAGCATTCACCCTCATCGAATTGCTTGTGGTGATCGCGATCATCGCGATCATCAGCGGCCTGCTCATGACCGCGGTGTCGAGGGGGAAAGTCGCGAGCGCACGTGCCATCAGTTCGCATTCGCTGAGCCAGATGATAGCGGCGGGGAACCTTTATCGTGCAGAGCACGACAACACCTTCTGGCCATACCGGCAGAACGTGGCCGGTGGTGTGCAGTGGTGGTTCGGATTCGAGACGTTTGCTTCCGTGGGAATGCCGGAGGGAAAGCGCACGTGCGATTATTCCAAGGGGCCGCTGGGCGGGTATGCGAGTGCGTCGGGCGGAGTGAAGGCCGATCCGGCATTCCAGCAATTCAGCCCGCTGCTGAAGCCGAAGTATGCGAATGGAAATTTCGGCTACGGCTACAACGTCCTGCTGGCGGCGGATTCCACCGGAGCGCCGCGCAATGCGGCGCGTGTCGAGGAGCCGTCGCAGATGATCGTGTTTGCGACTTGCGCGCAGGTGAACACGTTTCAATCTCCGGCTTCCTCGAAACGTCCGATGATCGAGGAATTCTACATGATTGATCACACGCAAAGAACGGCACATTTCCGCCACGGCAGCGATGCACTCGCGGCGTTTCTCGACGGCAGCGTGCGCCCGCTGAGCATCGAGGCGGACATGCTGCCGGGCAGCCTGGATGCCCGGATGCCGGCGGCGAACATCGGGGTCTTCAAGCCGAACTTCGTGAAGCAGGCCGGCTGGTGAATGTGCAGCCCGTCATGAGTCCCGCTTGTCTCACTTTTTTCAAAGCGTGGACTGCGAGTCTCGCTGCCGCCGCTGTGCCGCACGCGGACGGCTGGCGGCATTGGGTCTCAGACAAGGTGCTCTGGTGCGGCATCGCGGCGGTCGCGCTGCTTGTGCTCTCGCTCCTGCTGCGCGGGATGCTGAAGGTGATCACGCTTGCGTTTGTGCTCGTGCTCGCGGCCGGTGCGTTTTATTTTTTCCGCGACACATGGGAGCACCGTTCGGAACTGCTGCCGCGCGAATGGGTCGCGCTCGCGGAGCGCACGCTGGAATCGCCGAAAGCGCGCGAGGCGTGGCTTTCAGTGCAGACGGAACTTGGGCATCTCTCCGCGACCACGCGTGAGCACCTCGCTGCGGGCACGGACAGCGCGCGGCGCAGAGTGCGGGACAAGTTGGAGGCGAAGGCGCGCGAACTTCGCAAGGACGGGAACAGCGCGGAGGCGGAGCAGATCGCGCGGCTCGCGGAAAGGATGGGGCAGCAGAAGTAGCCGCGCTTGTGAAAGCGCAGGCAGTCTTCCCGTCCGCAGCTCGGAGATCGGCGCATTCCAAAGCGGACATTTTTCGATTCAAGTTTGGGATCGCTGAGACGCTGGAGCGGTGCGACGGGCGCAGCACGCCGGTGCATGGCGAGTATGCGTGGTTCCGGCGCGAGGCGTTCGATCTCACGTTCAAGATCGCGCGGCGTCCGTCCGAGGTGCTCGCGGCGCTCACGGGCTACTCTCTGCCGCTGGAGGGCGTGCTCGATCTGCGTGTCTCGATGAACTACCAGTTCATGGGCGGCGGCACGCGCGCGGTGAAGCTCAGCGTGCCGAAGGGCATCGCGCAGAGTTTTCATTTTGAAGGCCCTCAGATCGCCGAGCGTTCGCTCGGGGATGACGTGTGGACGGTCACTTTCCAAAAGGAACTCACGAGACCGCCGGCGGCGTATGGAAAAATCGCGGTCAGATTGCTCTCGCCGCGCCGTCCATCGCCGCGGAAATCCCGGTAGTGAGGAGCAGTTGGCACGTGTGGGTGCCGGATGGATTTTCATTCTCGGAAATCGAAAGCAACCTGCCGGTGCCGGAAGCGCCGACGGAGGAATTGCTCGTGCGGATGATCGGGCGCGGTGCACTCGGGGTATTTGCACTGACTCTATCGGTCGCAAAATCGAGCCCGCGTGCGTCTGTGAGGCGAAAGACTCTGACGGAAGAACTGAGGATGATTGAATCGGCGGTCGATCAATTTGAGATCGAGGCACCGGCGCAACCGGGAAGACCAAAGACCCAGGAGGCGAAATCCCTTGGCTGAGAAATCCCAATTGCGCGGCCTGCAACTGAAGCGCCGCTGGTTCCCATGAAAACTGCTCCTGCAAAACCACAGGGAGGGAACGATGGCGGTCAGTCTTCGTCCACTGCGCAAGCAAAGGGATATTCTGATGACGGAAATAAATGAGCTCCATCCACCAATGGTGGCCCGCCGCCTCCAAGCAGACCCTGCTGCTCACCGTTGACGACCACTCCGGCCTCAACCTCGCCGGCCGCTTCGTGGACTCCGACACCACTTGGAACCACTTCGAGCACTTCCGCCTGGCCTTCGAGACATGTGGCCTGCCCGAGGCCGTCTATGCCGATGCCCGCAGCCTCTTCGGACCAAGCTCCAGTGGCGTCCACTCCGATCCGAAGAGCGAATTCCAACGAGCCCTGCGCGCCTTGGGCGTCGCCCATCTGGTGGCTCCCACTCCCCAGGCCAAAGGCAAAATCGAGCGCCGCTTCGGCACCTTCCAAAAACGTCTCCTCACCCTGCTCGTCCATGCCCGCGCCGAAACTTGGCGCCAGGCCGATGACATCCTTCAAATGGAAATCGCCCACCAGAACCAGTTTTGAACCGTCGCCGACATGTCTTTTTTTCTTGCTTGGCCCGCGCGTGGAAATTCGCCACTTCCGGCCGCATGAAATTGCTTGCCGCCCTTGCCGTCCTCACTTTTTGCGCTGCCGCCATCCCGGTCCGCGCGCAGGATCCCGCGCAGAAAAAAGCCGACGCCGAGCAGAAGGCGATGCGGATCGTGCAAAGCCTACAGTACCAGACCGGCGAGATCACGCTGCTCGACGGCAAGGCGAAAATCAAACTCACGGATGATTTCAAATTCCTCGATCCGGCGAATGCTCGGAAGGTGCTCGTGGATCTCTGGCGCAATCCGCCGGGGGCCGGAAGCGTCACGGGCATGATTGTGCCGAAGGGTTTTCTGGTCACCGACGGGTGGGCGGCGGTGCTGCAATGGAGCGATGTCGGCTACGTGAAGGACAGCGATTACGACGGCATTGATTTCCAAAAAATGCTCGATCAGCTCAAGGAGAAGAACGTTGAGGAGAGCAAGAACCGGGAGGCTGCGGGATACGGACCGATGCTGCTGACCGGATGGGCGACCGCGCCGCACTACGACAAGCAGTCGCACAAGCTGTATTGGGCAAAGTCTTTTGACGTGAAGCGCAGCGAGCAGGCGCTCAACTACGACATCCGGGTTCTCGGCCGGAGTGGCGTGATGGAACTGAGCATGCTCGCCGGGATGTCGGAGCTAGCCGAGATCGAGGCGAAGGTGCCCGCGATCCTCGGCATGGTGGATTTCACCGATGGCAACCGCTACACCGATTTCAAGCCCGGGACAGACAAGGTTGCGGCCTACGGCATCGCCGGTCTGATCGCCGGCGGCGTGCTGGCGAAGGCGGGATTTTTCAAGGTGATCTTTTTGTTCGCGGCGAAGTTTTTCAAGGTGATCATCGTCGCAGCCGTGGCGCTGTTCGCCGGGCTCGCGAAGCTCTTTGGCAAAAAAAAATCCGCGTAGCGCGGAGTCTGTCAGCGGCGTCCGTGGCTGGGTGCGTGTGAGGGCAGCGCCATCCGAGTGTCTTCGGGCTTCCGTTGCCGTCGCATTTCAACGAAAGGCATCGCGTGCTTCCCGAGATCCAAGGCGACATCCCAGGCCCGCGTTCGCGCGAACTTTCCGCGCGGCTGCGGCGCGTCGAGTCGCGGAATGTGACATTCACCGCGGAGGACTGGCCGATTTTCTGGGAGCGCGCCGAGGGCGTGAATGTGTGGGATGCGGATGGCAACCGCTTTCTCGATCTCACGTCCGCATTTGGCGTCGCGGCGACGGGGCACACACGGCCGGAAATCCGCGACGCGCTCACCGCGCAGGCGGCGAAGCTCATGCACGCGATGGGCGACGTGCATCCCACGGAGCTGAAGGCCGAAGTGTGCGAGCGGCTGAGTGCGCTGACATTTGAGCGATGGGGTGCGGGCGCTGCGAAGACGATCCTGTGCAACTCCGGCTTCGAGTCCGTCGAGGCGGCGCTGAAGACCTCGCTGTTGCACTCGGGAAAATCGGGAGTGATCGCATTTCGTGGCGGCTATCATGGGCTCGGCTTCGGCGCGCTCGCGGCTGGCGGTATCCCGTTTTTTCGCGAACCGTTTCGCGCGCAGATCAAGGACTTTGCCACGCTGCTGCCGTATCCCGGCTGCTACCGCTGTCCGTACGGCGCGTGCGAGGGATTCCGTCTCGAAGGAGGCGACTTTCCAAACTGCTCGACGGTGTGCCTTGAAAAGTTGCACGCGGAAATTGATGCGACGATCCGCCAGCGTGACATCGGCGCGATCCTGGTCGAGCCGATCCAGGGACGCGGCGGATGTGCCGTGCCGCCGCGCGATTTTCTCCGACTGCTGCGGCAGGTGTGCGACGAGCACAAGATCCTGCTCATCGCGGATGAAATCCTCACGGGCTTCAATCGCACCGGCGCGCTCTTCGCGTGCGAGCACTCGGGCGTCGTGCCGGACATCATTTGCGTGGGCAAGGCGCTCACCGGCGGCTTCCCGCTCAGCGCGTGCGTGGGCCGCGCGGACATCATGGACGCATGGCCCGCGTCGTCCGGCGAGGCGCTGCACACGAGCACCTTTCTCGGCAATCCGCTCGGCTGCGCGATGGCGCTGGCCTCGATGAAAGTTCACGCCGACCCGCAGACCGCGCGCACCGTGCGCGAGCGCGGCGAGAAGTTCAAAACCGCACTGCGCGCGATCCATTCACCGCACATCGGCGACGTGCGCGGCGCGGGGCTAATGCTCGGAGTCGAGCTGATCGAGCCGGGAAAAAATGAGCCGGCGACGCAATTCGCGATCACCCTCGTGAAGCGCGCGTTGCGAGCCGGCATCATTCTTCTCGCCGATTCGCCGACAGCAAACGTGCTCAGCTTCACGCCGCCGTTTTCGATTTCCGACGAGGAGATCGCCTTTGCCGCCGCATGGCTGGAGCGCGCGCTCGCGCAGGGCGCGTGATGCGGGCTCCGACGCTGGGTGGTGAATCTGCTTCATCGGTGCAGCCTTGGAGGGAAAGTTCTCAGTTCTCAGTGCTCAGTCCTCAGATCCAGAGTGTGCGCCTTCTGAGAACTGAGCACTGAGAACTGAGCACTCTCAGTCACCGCCTCCATTTGCAATCCGCGCGCGCTTCGCTACCCTCCGCTCGAAATGAAGGTTCATGTTTTACAGATTCCCGAAGACGGGCTGCACATCGAAGGGGAGGAGCCGAGTGAAATCCTCGACCTCCACGAGTCGCGCACGCGCGCGACAGGGCCGATCGGGTATTCGCTCGATCTCGGCCTGAGCGATGGCGGCCTTTTCGCCACGGGCACGCTTGCTGTGGACGTGGAGTGCGAATGCGTGCGCTGTTTGGAAAAATTTCCGCGCACGCTGACCGTGGATGATTTTGCCTGCCAAGTGGAACTTGAAGGCCGTGAGATGGTGGACTTGACAGAGCATGTGAGAGAGGACATTCTCCTCGCCCTTCCGGCCCACCCGCATTGCGATTGGGATGGCGAAAAGGTCTGCAAAGCCCAGTTCCGCGACGCACCCAGCGAAGCCGAGCCACTCGACGACCCTCGCGATGTCTGGAAGGGTCTCGATCAACTCAAACTTTAACCACCAACACACATGGGAGTCCCAAAACGCAGGAAATCAAAGATGCGCCTTCGCACGCACAAGGCATCACTTCGCTGGCACGCGCCGCTGCTCAACAAATGCGGCCAGTGCGGCAGCACCATCCGCTCGCATCGCGCGTGCCCGGCCTGCGGCTACTACGCCGGACGTCAGGTTCTCACGATCGCCGGAGCGTAACCCCGAGGCACGGTACTTTGTCAGCCGCCCGCACAACCGCGCGGGCGGCTGAACTGTTTTTTCCCTTGCCCGTCACGCAATTGCCATCTTCGGTCGCACCCCGATGATCCGATGAAAATCGCGCTCGACGCCATGGGGGGCGACCACGCCCCGCACAACATCATCCACGGTGCGGTTCTCGCGCTGCGCGCCTACCCGCACATCTCCCGGCTCTTCCTCACCGGCGACGCGCCTCGCGTGGAGGCGGAGTTGAAAAAGCACGCATGCAACGATTCGCGGATCGAGATCGTTCACACCACGCAGATCGTGGACATGGCCGACAGCGGACTCGATGCGGTGCGGAAGAAGAAGGACAGTTCCATTTCGCGCGCCGTGGATCTCGTGAAGGAAGGCAAGGCGCAGGCCGTCGTGAGCGCCGGGCACACGGGCGCGGCGGTCACGGCATCGCTTATCAAATTGCGCACGCTCCCCGGCGTGGAGCGGCCCGCCATCGCGGCCATCATGCCGTCGCTCGGGAAGCATTGGATCCTGATTGATGCCGGCGCAAATCCCGACGCGCAGGCCGCGCACATCGTGCAAAATGCGATCATGGGCGCGGCGTACGCGCGCCACGTCCTCGGACGGCAGAATCCCGAAGTCGGCCTCATGTCGAACGGCACCGAGGAAGAAAAGGGCAACGCGCTTTGCAAGGAAACCTACCGGCTCATCCGCGCCGCGGGAGCGCAGATCAATTTCCGCGGCAACGTCGAGGGCCACGACATCTGGCATCAGCCGCCCGACGTGGTGGTCACGGACGGGTTCACGGGAAACATTCTCTTGAAGACAGCCGAGGCGCTGTCGCACGCGATCTTCGCGATGGTGAAGACGGAGATCGTCGCGAGCTTCCGCACGAAGATCGGCGGCCTGCTCGCGAAGCCGGCCTTCAAGCGCGTCCACAAAAAGACGAACGCCGACGAATACGGCGGCATGCCGCTGCTCGGACTGAACGGCATCACGATCATCTCACACGGCGGCGCATCCGCGCTTGCGATCCGGAACGCGCTCCGTATGGCCTGCGAGAGCATCCGCCACGAGGCGAACCCGCACATCGTCGAGGCCATCAAGACACATCATGACTCCGCATCCCCGCACGCGCACGCAACTGCCTAAGCGCACCGTCTCCATCATCGGCACCGGCAGCTACCTTCCCGAAAAGGTGCTGACGAATGCCGAGTTGGAAAAATCGGTCGAGACTTCGGACGAGTGGATCACCTCGCGCACCGGCATCCGCGAGCGCCGCATCGCCGCAGAGGGCGAATTCACCAGCGACCTCGCCGCCAAGGCCGCGCAGTCGGCGCTCGAAAACGCGGGCATCGGCGCGGAGGAGATCGATCTGATCATCATCGCCACCATCACGCCCGACCATTTCATGCCGAGCACCGCGTGCATCGTGCAGACGAAAATCGGCGCAAAGCGTGCCGCGTGCTTCGACATCAGCGCCGCGTGCTCCGGCTTTCTCTACGCCGTCGAGATCGCGCAGCAGTTCATCACCTCGCACACTTACAACACCATCCTCGTCGTCGGCGCGGACAAGCTGAGCAGCATCGTGAACTGGACGGATCGCAACACCTGCGTGCTCTTCGGCGACGGCGCCGGCGCGGCCATCCTGCGCCACCGCGCGCACGGCCACGGCGTCATCGCCACGCGCATGGGCAGCAATGGCCAGCTCGCCGATCTGCTCCAGGTCCCCGGCGGCGGCTGCGCGTGCCCGATCACCGCGGAAAATGCCGGCGAGCGTCTCAACACCATCCGCATGGAGGGCCGCGAGACTTTCAAGCACGCCGTGACGAACATGGTCGAAAGTGCGCGCCAAGTTCTCGACGACGCCGGCCTCACGCCTGCCGATCTTGCGTGCGTCATCCCGCATCAGGCAAATTTGCGCATCATCAGCGCCGTCGCCGACCGTCTCGAAGTGCCGCTCGACCGCATCATGGTGAACCTCGATCGTTTCGGCAACACGAGCGCGGCCGCCGTCGCTATCGCACTCGACGAGGCAAACCGTACCGGCCGCATGATCGTCGGCGACTACGTCCTGCTCGTCGTCTTCGGTGGCGGGATGACGTGGGCGAGTTCGGTGATCCAATGGTGAACGGCGCTCAGAGTCTGAGCGCTGAGCGCTGAGCACTTTCCCCGCAAGGCGCTCGGGATCAAGCATACCCGCCGCCCGCACAGCACAGCGGGCATGAGGCTGCGAAACCTCACTCGCCGAGTTCCACGTTCCAATACGCGAAGTCCACAAAGTGCTTCCAACTGTCGTGGTGCTCCGCGCCGAATGTGAGGTGCGCGAAGGGCCGCCACCTTGGGCGCTCGGGTTTGCGGATGAGCTTCATGCGCGCCTGGTCGGGCGTGCGGTTGCCCTTGCGTGTGTTGCACGGGATGCACGAGCAGACGATGTTTTCCCAGCTCATCTGGCCGCCGCGGTCGCGCGGGAAGACGTGATCCAGATTCAGGTCGCGCCGATCCAGCGTCTTGCCGCAGTACTGGCAGGTGTTGCGGTCACGCTCGAAGATGTTATGGCGCGTGAACTTCACGTCCTTGCGCGGCATGCGGTCGAAGAGCATGAGGACGATGACGGAGGGCAGGCGGATCTTATACGCGACGGTCTGCACCATCTGCGCGCCGGGCTCGCGCTGTGAGAGGCTGCGCCAACTGTCGAAGTCGTGCGTCGAAAAGCTGCCGTCATCGGTGTGCACGACCTGCGCGTGGCCTTGGCACAGGAGGGAGAAGGCGCGTCGCGCTGAGCAGACGTGAATCGCCTGCCAGAGCCTGTTCAAGACCAGAACTGGACGGTTGAGGAGCATGGCACCCCGGAGAGTGCGCGGAAACTAGTGGGCGGAGAGGGGGGTGTCAACTGGCGCGGGTGTGCAGCAGCGTCCCTCGTTTGGCGTTTGGTGTTGGACGTTAAGCGTTGAACGTTGAGCCCGCCGCAAGCGCGGTGTGAGTCAGGACACGCGGACGGCATTCGTCGCGCCGCTGCGCGGGAACGAACATTTAACGCTCAACATCCAACGTCCAACTCTCAACGCCGATGCGCGCGCACGCACCGCGAGGTTTCGGTTTGCAAAGCCACCGGCTGCCCGGTATGCGGCGTGTCCATTTTTTCATCACCTCACACCATGTCCCACAACGCATTCCATCCATCCATCGAAGGCGCGCAGCACGGCGCGAAATCACTCGAAGCTTTTCTCGACTACGCGAAGGCCGCGGGCGCGGAGGGCGCGCAGCCGAGCAACTACATGCTGCAAGGCGCGAATGGCGTGATGCGCAAGGCGAAGGACATCGCGGATGTCTTCGCGTCGCGCGGGATGCGGATCGACGGCGTCAGCGCGCACTGCCCGTTCTGGGTCCACACTTCGATCTGGAGCGGGACGAAGAGCGGCAATGTTTTCATCCCCGCGGATGTCGTGAAGCTCTCGCCGGAGAAGATCGAGAAGTGGCATGAGACCTATCTGCTCAAGCTCATGGATCTCACCGCGGCGCTGGGCGTGAAGTCCTTGCCGATGTTCTGGGGTGTCGCGTTCGGCTGGGAACTCGCGACGGGCTACCCGTGGGGATTCTGGGCGGGGCCTGATCCGACTGCGAAGAAGGGATCATTCGACCTGCTCGCCGAGGGCAAGGAGCGCTTTGTGAAAAAGACGCAGAAGCTGCGAGACCATGCGCGCAAGCTCGGCATTTACCTCTGCCACGAAATCCACCCCGGCACCGGCGCGAGCACAGCGGATGATTTCAACATGCTCGTGAATATCTGCGACGGCGACAAGGTGCTCGCCGTGAATGCCGACCCGTCGCACTGCTGGGAGGGCGAGGATTGGGAGACGCGGTTCATGAAAGTCGGATCGCGCATCTACGCGGCGCACATCAAGAATTTCACCGTGCGCCGCGG
This sequence comes from Verrucomicrobiota bacterium, assembly GCA_014189875.1. GTDB lineage: Bacteria > Verrucomicrobiota > Verrucomicrobiia > Chthoniobacterales > Chthoniobacteraceae > SXWH01. The sequence goes on from BJFP01000071.1 coordinate 15,256, forward strand.
CCTGCCGCTGCGTGCGATGGAGTGGACGTGGCCGAAGCGCGCGATGCAGTTCACCGACCTCGGCAGCGGCGATCTGAACATGCAGCGCTACGCGGAATTGCTCCTGCACGTCGGCTACCAGGATCGCTACTGCAAGCTGCACGGCACGAAGTCCGCGCCGCTCGTCGTCGAGGCCGAGAGCGCGCACAAGGATCTCGAATTCTGCTCTGCGGACGGCATCCGCTACGTGAAGGAGAACCTCTGCTGGCCGCAGGCCGCGGGGAGCTTCGAGGCGGGGATGGGCGCTT
>BJFP01000072.1:0-4638 GCA_014189875.1 Verrucomicrobiota bacterium
GGAGCCTACTTGATCTTGCGGAGCATCGGCAGGCCGGTGCGCTCATTCTCAATGATCTCCATGCCCGCGGGCACGGCGTCAATCGCGCCTTCCTTGGCCTCGCCGCCAAAGTAGTAGAGAGTCACTTCCTGCCCGCCCTTGAGCTTCTGCTTGCGGGCGTGAAGGTGGTAGGTTTTGCCGGATTTTTTGCTGACGGTGGTGAATGCCATGTTGTTGGATAGGTTTTAAGAAACGTAGCGGGTGCTTAGGCGACGATGCCAGCCTTTTTCAGCGTGGCATACGCGCCATTCTTAGCGACGGTCTTCAGCGCGCGCGCAGTGAGCTTCACGGTGACGAATTTCTTCAGCTCCGGCACCCAGATGCGCTTCGTCTTGAGATTCGGCAGGAAGTAGCGGCGGGTCGTCGCAGTGACATGCTGACCGATGCCACCCTTTTTCTTCGCGAGACCGCGGCGGTGAATTTTGCGGCCCTTGAGGGCTTTGGTTCCATTGATGTCACAGACGCGGCTCATAATTTTTGGCTAGGTTTACGGGTGAAAAGGGCGCGGAACATCGCGGGCACGTCTGGCATGGTCAAGGGCAATCTTGGCCCGCGGCCATTTCATTTCGCCATGCGCGCGCGACTGTCGGCGGCGATGACATCGCGCAGCGCGGGAAGAAAGTCTGGCATCTCCTCGGCGATTTGAACCCAGGCCGGGGCACACGCGGCGGCATCCGCAGGAGCGGGGAAAATATCCGCCGCCTCGTGATTGGCGCGGACGAATGTCTGCACGGCGAGTTCCTCGTCGTGACGCGGGTAATCGAGACCGTTGATAAGCGCATCGGCGGAATACAACCGCAGCGCATCGGCTGCATGGCGTGAGTATGCAGAAAACAACGCGGAAAAAAGCGGCGCGCCCATTTTCACCCCCTCCGCGCTCATGCTGCGGAAAAATGCGAGCGCAACCTCGCGCGCCACCTTGTGCAGACCGCGCGCCGGATCGCGCGGCGAAAGGCTCTGGTGCCTGTGATCGTAGTTGTCGCACAGCTCCGCCTGGCACACGGCGCGCGGCGCGCAGTGGCGGAAGGTCTCCGCGAGCACGCCCAGTTCCAGCGCCCAATCGCACGGCACGCGCAGTCGGCGCGCGTGCTCCGTGCGGAGCGCGACTTCGCCCGCGAGCGGGTAGCGGAACGAGCCGAGATATTCGAGCAGCGGATGAGGCCCGGTGATGTCGCGCATCGCACGCAGCAGCGGCGCGACGAGCAGTCGGGTGACGCGCCCGTGCAGCCGGTCCGACACGCGGGCGTAGTAGCCTTTGCAAAAATCAGACTTCAGCGCGGGATTCGCGAGCGGGTAGCAGAGCCGCACGAGCAGTTCGCGCGAATAGTTTGCGATGTCGCAGTCGTGCATCGCGATCACGCGCGCCACGTCCGCGGAGAGGACCGCACCGAGGCAGAGCCACACATTGCGCCCCTTCCCCGCCACGCCGCCAAAGCCGCACCGCGCGAGTCCGCGCAACAGTTTGGAAATCCGCGGGCCGTCGTTCCACAGCAGCAGCGTCTCCTGCGGCAGGACACCGAAGATTTTCCGCGCGCGCGACCACTTGACCGCAGTGTCCGCACCGTCAATCCCCACGACGATCTGCCGCAGAAAATCCGCATCCCTCAGCTCGCCGACGATCCGCTCCAGCGCGGGCGTTCCGAATTCGCGCGCATGGCACGGCAGCACGAGCGCGATCGGTGTCTTCGCGGAAAACGCACACAGCTCCGCCTCCAGCCGCGCGACATTCGGCGGGCCGAGCCGGTGCAGCGTGGCGATCGCGCCAGTCTGAAAAAAATCTGCCATTCGCGACACTCTGCCTTGCGAAAAATTTGCATCAAGCGCGGCGGAAAAAAATGCGCGGGACGGCTAGGCTTCCAACAATAGCCGGGCCAGCTCCCTCATGCCCGCTCCGATGCCCTGGAAGGTCACGGGCAATCCCATGCACTCGCCGAGATCCTTTTGCCTTTTTGAAGTGCAAAGCCCGCGCTCATTCCGCATCCCTTCGCGGCTCATGCGATCCGCGCCGACTGACAGCCTCCGCTCCGAATTGCGCTCGCTGCCGCGTGCGTATTGGGTGCTGGTGGGCGGCTGGTTTGTGAACCGCTTCGGCACGTTCGTCGTGCCGTTCCTCACGCTCTTTCTCACGAGCCGCGGGCATCCGCCAACGTCCGTCGCGCTTGTGCTGAGCATGAACGGGCTTGGGCAGTTCAGCGCGTCGCTGCTCGGCGGATATTTCTCCGACCGCTTCGGGCGGCGGCATACGATCGTGATCGGCACGTTTGCCAATGCGGCGGCGATCTTCTCGCTGTACTTCGCGCATGAAATCGGCGCGATCGCGGGGTTCATGTTCCTCGCGGGATTTGCGGGCGGATTCTACATGCCTGCGAGCAATGCGCTGCTCGCCGACCTCGTGCCGGAGCCGCTCCGGCTGCGTGCCTACTCGTTGCAGCGCGTGGCGATCAATGCGGGCTTCGCGTGCGGCAGCGCGGCGGCGGGATTTTTGATCGGCTGGTCCATCTTCGCGCTGTTCGCGGGCGATGCGATTACTACGGCGGCGTTTGGAGTCATCGCACTCACCATGCTCCCGCACGGGCTGCGCGTGGCGAAAAAGGAGGCGTCGTGGTCGCAGGCGTGGGTGGTGCTGCGGCGCGACGGCGCATTCTGGGCGCTGTGCGCTTCGACGATTCTCACGTCGTTCGTGTTCCAGCAGTTTGGCTCCACATTTTCCCTCGAAGTGAAGCAGCGGAATCTCACGCTCGACCTCCTCGGCTGGCATCTTGGCCCGGAGATGGTCTTCGGCATGATCCTCGCGTGGAACGGCACGCTCGTCGCCACATGCGAACTGCCGCTCACGCGATGGACGCAGCGCTTCGAGTCGCGAAATGTCATCACACTCGGCTACCTGCTGCTCGGCGGCGGCTTCGCGATCAATGCGCTGCACGGCGGAGTCGGCATGTTTTTCGGCGCGATGACCGTCTTCACCATCGGCGAGATGCTCAGCCAGCCGATGCGCTCGGCGTACGTCGCCGCACTCGCGCCCGAGACGATGCGCGGCCGCTACATGGGCGCGCTCGCGATGGCCGCGACGAGCGCAAACATCTTCGGCCCGCACGTGAGCCTCCCCTTTCACGCGCGCTCGCCCGCCGGTCTCTGGCTCACCTGCGGCGCGCTCGGCGTGCTCGCCGCAGTCGTGCTCGCGTGCTTCGGCCGCAAGGCCCGAGGCGATTCGCGATGAAACGGAACACGTGCGCCGTGCGGATCTCCCGCTGGATCCGCAACCCGTAAATCACGCCGATTCTTGCTTGCCAGCCGCCGCGCTTCTGCACAATTTCCGGTCCGTCGTTAGACAGCCGGGCAGTCCTTGCAGTCGCCGGAGCAGCATAAGTGTGCGGCTCGGGCGTTTTTGCCAAGTGTCAGTTCAGCGCCTCTCCAGAGTCGCATGTCGGTCTGCGGCAAAAACAAAAGTAACAGTAATCCATGAACAACAAATTGTTTGTCGGCAACCTCGCCTGGGCAACCACCGAGGGAGCCATTGAAGAAGCCTGTGCCGCATCCGGCACCGTCACCGAATGCAGCCTCATGCTCGACCGCGCAACCGGTCGTTCGCGCGGCTTCGCATTCGTCACGATGTCCTCGGAAGAGGAGGCGAATCGCGTCATCGAAGCCATCAACGGCAAGGAAGTGGACGGCCGCAAGTGGCAGGTCAACATCGCCCGCCCGAAAGAAGACCGCCCTCCGCGTTCTTTCGACGGACCTCCGCGCGGTGACCGTGGCGGCTACGGTGATCGTGGCGGCGGCGGTGGCGGCGGACGCCGTCCCGATCGCGGCGGCGGCGGTGGCGGTGGCTATCGCGGCGGTGGCGGTGGTGGTTATGGCGGCGGCGCCGGTGGCGGCGGCGGCGGTGGCCGCGATCGTTACTAGTCCGGCTCACACGCATTCGCAAAAAGTGCGGCGAAACACGCCGCGCTCTGCATCACATTCTGCGGGATGACACTTCCCGCGCAGGGTCTTTCGTGCCCTGAAACCTCATCAGACGACGGGCAGGACGTAACGCGCCTGCCCGTCGTTTTGTTGCGCACGCAAATGCACAGCGCGAGGCTCCACGATCTCCGATTGAAGGCTAGGGCTGACGCATCAAAATGACGCTGGCGAGCGACGGGGACTCCCGGGTGGAGCACGCGACTCGCGTGCTGCTTCCGGCGACTCGCCGGAAACACCTCGTGGCGTCCGAGGAAACACACAGGATTTCCAAATCTGCGCGTCTTCAAATCTGTATGCCGCTCACAAACACATGAACATCGGGCGTCTGCGGCGAGTCGCCGCAGACAGCACGCGAGTCGCGTGCTCCACCCGAAAGCTTCCGCTAACCGCTGCCGCGATTTTGATGCGTGAACATTGGGTACAAGGCAGCCCCGGCTTTGCCGCCGACCACGGACATGCCAAAATGCCGCGATTCCATCACGCCCTTGGAAACCCGCCCTGCCCGGTCCGCATTGCGCCATCCACTGCGACGTCTCCATATTCCGCGCGGCCACACTTTTTAATCCACAATGCGTTAGGCGACAAAGCGAATCACACGCGCAGTGGGGGAAGTGCTCAGTGCTCAGTGCTCAGTGC
>BJFP01000072.1:4982-15506 GCA_014189875.1 Verrucomicrobiota bacterium
AGCACGCGCCGCGTCGCGGTGCTTGTGCCGGACGGATCGAAAAATGACGCGCCGCTGCCGCTCGTGATCTACCTGCCGGGCTGGGGCGGATCATCGGAGGATGTGATCGCGCAGGGCGGCGGCTGGCTCGCCCGCACAGTGGACAAGTTGGCGGCCTCCGGGCTCGCGCTGCGCATCGCGGTGGTGGATGGGCGATCGCATTTCGGCGGCAGCCAGTTCCTGAATTCCGGCGCGACGGGCGAGTATGCGGACTATGTCGCGGATGAGATCGCGCCCGCCGTCGAGGCGCGCTACGCACTCGCAAAGGAGGCTGCTTTTCCGCGCATCATCGCGGGACACTCGAGCGGCGGCTACGGCGCGCTGATGCTCGCGATTTCGCGGCACGCGCAGTTTGCGGCGGTCGTCGCGCTGTCGCCGGACAGCGATTTTGAAGTGACGCACAAGGGGATCGTCTCGCAGCCCTCGGTGCGCGCGATCACACCGGCGGCTCTCGAAAAGGTGATGGCCTCCGGCGCAAAGGCGCGACTGCCCGGCGACGGCCTCGCGCACATGGTCATGGGCCTGTGCGCAAATTACGCGCCGGTCGCCGGGAAGCCGGGGCGCTTCGAATGGCTGTACGACGAGAAGGGGAAATTCCGCCAGCAAGCGTGGCAGCGCTGGCTCGACGTGGACCCGCTTCACGTCGTGCGCAAGCGCGCGGACGCATTTGCGCCGGCGCAGCGCGTCTATCTCGACGGCGCGGAGCACGATGAATTCGGCGCGAACATCGGCGCGCGGAAAATCTGGGAGGTGCTGCGCGATCGGAAGTCGCCCGTCACATTTTACGAATCCCCCGGCCACCACAATGACCGCCTCGCCGAGCGCCTCGTGCGCGGGCTGGGCTGGGCGATTGGGAAATGAGAAATCACAAATGACAACGGCGCGCACGCGCTTCGGTTCGTCATTCGTCATCCCGCATTTTTAGATCAGCCCGCCTCCTGCCGTCGGCGGCTACTGCTGGCCACGCCATTCGCCGCGCCTCACCGCACGACGCCGAATTCCGCGCGCCGGTTTTTCGCCCATGCGGACTCGTTCGAGCCTGAGTCCGCCGGGAGTTCCGCGCCGAAGCTCACCGTCTGCAAGCGGTGCGCGGACACGCCGAGTTTGATCAATTCCTCGCGCACCGTGAGCGCGCGACGCTCGCCGAGGCCGCGGTTGTATTCCGGCGTGCCGCGTTCGTCGGTGAAGCCGGCGATGATGATGTTGTTGCGATCGCTGCGGCAAAAGTCCGCGACGGCCTGCAGCTTCCCCCGCTCGCCCGCGGCGACGGCGGAACTGTCGAACCCAAAATGCACGGGCGAAAACCGCGAGCGGTCCACATTCGATCCGAGGAACGAAGCGCCCTCGGTGCGCTCCGACAGCGCGGTGCCGAGCGGCGTGCCATTCACGCTGTCGCTGTCCGAACCGCCGCCGCCGTGCCGCCCCGTCGTGGAGCAGGCTGCAAATGCGAGCGCGGCGAATGATGCGAGGATGCGGCGGATTTTCATCGTGCCGTTTCATGCCGCGGCCTGCGCATTCGAGTCGAGTTGAAAACACCGGCGACCACGAATCGTGGCCGCAGAATTCGCAGGCCAATCGCCCCACACGCAAGACAGCGGTGGAGTACCAAATTTTAGACGAGTGAATCGCTTGCAATATATTTGTCGCGCCTGTTATTCATCCCTCGTCAGTCCCAAACCGACACCCCTCATTCCCCCATGAGAACATCAAAAATTGCGCACTGGGCGCGACGCCGCGGAGTGCTTCCGGGCCTCGTGTCTTGGGCCGGGCTGCTGTTGTTTTTATCCGCCGTCGGCGCCGCAAATCCAACTCCGCCCGAACCGCAGAAGACCGCAGCCATCCGGCACGGAATCCTGACCCTCGCGACACGCAGCCCCTCGGTTCTGTGGACGACCACGGAAGTTGATGGGATGTCCCGCTTTTTCCAGCAGCAGACGCCCGCGATCATCCCGAAGATCGATTACATGGACTGGCAGAATGACGGCAGCGGAGAACAGGAAAAGCGGATGATCGAGTATTATGCCGCGAAATATGCGGGGGGAAAAATCCGCGTCGTCATCGCGCAAGAATCGAGGGCCACGGCGTTTCTCATCAAGTATCGCGACACACTGTTCCCCGGCTCGCAAGGCGTCTTCTGCGGCACGCCGAGCATCGGAAAGCACGCGCCTCCCCCGTGGCTCACGGGAGCGCCCAAGGTGAACGACACGATCGGCAGTTCGACACACTGTTCCCCGGCTCGCAAGGCGTCTTCTGCGGCACGCCGAGCATCGGAAAGCACGCGCCTCCCCCGTGGCTCACGGGAGCGCCCAAGGTGAACGACACGATCGGCAGTTTCCAGCTTGCACGCGAGCTTCAGCCGAATCTCCGCCGGTTTGTCATGCTTGATGACGTCACAGCCGCGAGCAGGGCGCAGTTGCAGGCCATCCGCGAATCGTGCGCCGCGGATGCGCCGGACATCAGCTTCGAACTGCCGAAGACGGACAATGGCCAGCAGCTCTTCGCTGCGATCGAGGCGCTCCCGCCGGACTCCGCCGTGCTGACGACCCGCTCACGGCTTGCGCGCTACTTCATGGCGGTACTTCGCGAGCACTGCCCCGTGCCGTTTTACGGACTGCGCGCGCCGCTGCACCTCCCCGGCATTCTCGGCGGCTTGATGCTCGATGGCACGGAGCACGGAGCAGCCGCGGCGCGGTTGGCACAGCGGCTCTACCGGGGTGAACGCGCCGAGACAATCCCCACCATCACCGAGCCGCGCCACCGGCGCATGGTGAACTACGGCCAGATGGTGCGCTTCGGTCTCCCCCTCAGCGCGCTGCCTGCGTGGACCGAATTGCTCGGACGCCCGCCGGGGATTTTCCAGACGCACGGGCGCGCCCTCCTCGTCGGCGGCTCGCTTGTCCTCGTGCTGCTCGCGGCGATCGCCTTTCTCACTTGGATGCTCCGCCAGAAACGCGCCTCAGAGAAGGCTCTCAGCCGATCGCTCTCCATGCTGAACGCGACATTCGACTCGATCTCCGACGGCGTCCTCGTGGTGGATCTCCACGGCAGCATCATCAGCTTCAACGAGCACTTCCTCGAGATGTGGGGAATCCCGCGCGATGTGGACCCGAACGTGCGCGACGAGGTGCTTCTGCGCTACGTGCGACGGCACCTGAAAGATCCCGACACATTTCTTGCAAAGGTGAAAAGCCTCTACGCGCATCCCGAAGAATACAGTTCGGACATCGTCGAATTCAAAGACGGGCGCGTCTTCGATCGCGACTCGCGGCCTCAGCGCGACGGCGGCAAGATCGTCGGCCGCGTCTGGTCATTCCGCAACATCACCGCGCGCATCACCGCCGAAGAGGAAAAGCACCACCTCCTCGAGCAGCTCGCGCAGAGCCAGAAGATGGAGGCTGTCGGCACGCTCGCCGGCGGAATCGCGCACGACTTCAACAACATCCTCACCGGCGTCATCGGCTATGCGGAACTCGCCCGCGCGCGGCTCCCCGCGAGCCATCCCTCATCCGAGGATCTCGCCTGCGTGCTCACCGCCGGCAAACGCGCGCGCGACCTCGTGAGACGCATCCTCACCTTCAGCCGCAAGCACAAGCCGGAAAAATCCGCCGTCTCGCTCAAGCCCATCATCGGCGAAATCCTCCACCTCCTCCGCGCCACGACCCCCGCCTCCATCGAGATCCACTCAGAGCTTCAGAAAGATGACGACTACGTGCTCGCCGACACCGCCCAGATCCACCAGGCGATCCTGAACCTCGCCACAAACGCCGCACACGCCATGAGCGGCGGCCCCGGCACGCTGAACGTGGGCCTTGAGACCATCTCCGGCAGCCCCCAGTTTGCCCGCGAAAACCCGCGCCTCCTCACCGGCAAATGGGCGCGCGTGAGCGTGGGCGACACCGGCCACGGGATTGCCCCGGCCACGCTGCGCCGCATCTTCGAGCCATTCTACACCACGAAGCAGCCCGGCGAAGGCACCGGCCTCGGTCTCGCCGTCGTCCACGGCATCGTCACCGCACACGGCGGCATCGTCACCGTCGAGAGCGAGCCGGGAAAAGGCGCGGCCTTCCACCTTCATTTTCCCGTCGTGGAAAAGCCCTGCCACACGCCCGTGCAGAGCACCGCGGATCTGCCGCGCGGCCATGGCGAACGCGTGCTCATCGTCGAAGATGAAACCGCAGTCGCCGAAGTCGCGCGCAATTATCTCACCGGCCTCGGCTACCGCCCCTCCGTCTGCCACAGCCCCGGGCAGGCGCTCGCGGAACTCGGCGCCCACACGCACGAATTCGCAGCCGTGCTCACCGACCTCAGCATGCCGCAAATGACCGGCCTCGACCTCATCCGCCGCATCCGCGCGCAGGCTCCCGGGCTGCCGTGCGTCCTCTGCACCGGCTTCGTCGTCTCCGCCTCCACCGAGATGGAAGCCAGCCACCTCGGCGTCGTGGACGTGGTCACGAAACCGTATTCGCGCGGCGACCTCGCGAACGCCCTCGCCCGCGCACTCCACGGCGTGCGGGTGGTCTGAAGCGCCTTGCAAAGATCAGCCTGCGCGAAAACTTGCGCGATTCGTGCCGGGATGCTTGCCATCCGGCTCCGCACCCGTAATTTCCCCGCGATGTTCCTCCGCCCGTTCCTCGCCATTGCCTGCGCCGCTGCGCTCGCGACTGCCCAGGAGACCGGCACCCTGCCCGAGCAGCCCACGCCCTTCTCCGTGTGGCTGGATCTCATCGCCCTTTCCAAACCCGGCGCTGCAAAACCCGCGCTGCCGATCTGGTTTGAATCCTTCCAAAACGAACCCGTCGCCGCGAAGGACGGCGAACCGCCGAAGACCGTCTATCGCATGCGCCTGCGCCGCATGCCCACGCTGCACCGCGAGATCCTGCTGCGTGTTTTCTTCGACGACCTGCCCGGCGTGCAGCCCTCCGTCTCCGCGTGGACCGAGAGCGGACGCGAGCTTTTCCGCGGCCCGGTGATGGGTGTCGGCGCGGGCCTGCCGTCGAGTGAAAGCGCCACCGTCCCGCTCGACGGCGCGGACTATCTCGACATCGCCGTGCCCGGCGACGGCAGCAACATCCGCGGCGTGCTCGCAAGTTCGCTGAAGGACGCGGCGGCGAAACAGACCATTGATTTTCACCCCGCAGCGGCAGTGGCGGATCCCTTCGGCAATCTCCCTGAGGCGCAGCCTGCCGAAGATGCGAAACTTTTCGGCCGCGTGAAGGCGACCGTGGACACGGGCATCACGCGCCTCTCGCCGAGAGGCGAAACGACCGGCACCACGGCCCAATGGCAGTTCGAACTCACCGCACAGCCGCTCACCGCCATCGTCACCTTCGAAGTGCTGAATGCCGACCTCGCCGCGCCGCCCGTCGTCGTGGCGAACGACGGACAGCCCGGCTACGCGAGCATCCACTGGCCCGACCTCGCCGACCCCGGCTACCGCGGCGAATCGCGCCCGCTCGAGCCCGCGCTGCGCTTCCAATACACGGGCTGGGTGCGCGCGCAGTTCGTCGTGCCGGGCAACGTCCTGCGCTCCGGCATCAACGCCGTGAACATCAGCCTCGCAGCCGACAGCGGCACGATCGCGATCCGCAACGTCGAGTTGCAACTGAAGCATAATTGGAAACATTTCGACTACATCCTCACACCGGCCAGCAAATGAAACGCCTCGCACCGAAGCCCAACGCCGCATTCACGCTCATCGAGATCCTGCTCGTGATCATCATCATCATCTCGCTGATGGCCGTGCTGATTCCGAACATCCAAAATGCGATGAACCAGTCCCGCATGGGGACCGCGAAAATCTACGTGGCCAAACTCGTCGGCGCTCTCGGCCAGTACGAACTCGTAAACAAGCGCCCGCCGAGCACCGAGCAGGGCCTGCGCGCCCTCGTGGAACGGCCCGGCGGCGATCCCGTCCCGCGCATGTGGAGCCAGATCGAGACCAAGCTCGAAAGCGATCCGTGGGGCACCGAGTACCAGTACGAATTTCCCGGCAGGCACAATCCGAAGAGCTTCGATGTTTTCAGTTGCGGCCCCGACCGCCTCACCGGCACCGCCGACGACGTCGGCAACTGGGACTCCGAGGGGACAAAATGATCTGACGGGATCGGCGCACAACGCCGAAGAGGAATGACCACCATGGAAAAACCGGCCCGAGCTTGCGGAATCTCGCGCCGCGCCGTGCTCGGCTTTTTCCTCTGCGTGCCTTCGCTTGCATTTCTTGCGACGGCACGCGCTGCGGCGGACGGCGAAATCAAAAGGCAGCCCCTCCAATCCTCCGTGCTCGAATCCGCGGGCTACGATGCAAAGGCGCGGGCACTGGAGATCGCATTCCACTCCGGGGCGATCTACCGCTACCTCGAAGTGCCCGGGGAAATCTTCCGCCGCCTGCTCGCCGCGGAATCGAAAGGCCGCTTCTTCAGCACGGCCATCCGCGACAAATTCCGCAGCGAACGCGTGAAACCCCGGAACGCGAAATGACGAGGGACGAAATCAAGCTCGTCGTCTTCATCCTCTGCGCGCTGCTCGTCGGCGCGCTCGTGCAGCACTGGCGCACGCGCCTGCCGGGCACGCCCGCGATGCCTTCCACTCCCCCGCCCCACGGCTGGGCCAAGCCGCCCTACGTGCTCAAGGAAAAGAAAAGCAGCGGGCCCCAGGCGAGGGAACCCGAAGCGGAGTAGCGCGGTTCAGAAGTGAAAAATCAGGCCCCCGGATTTTCCGGAATATCGCAACCGGCGAGATGCTCGCACACGATCCGTTCGAGCGCGATACGATCCGGCTCGCCGAATGCGCCCGTGCTGTGGCTGTCCAAGTCGAGCACGCCCACGATGCGCCCGCCGCGCGCACGCACGGGGACGACGATTTCCGAAAGGTCGCGCGGATCGCAGGCGATGTACGCAGCGCCGAGTTCGCGCACATCGCGCACCACGATCGTCCTCCCGGCGAGCGCCGCAGTCCCGCACGCCCCGTGGAGACCGATCGGCGAGCACGCAGGCTTGTCGCGGCGCGGCCCGAGGATCATCTCCTCCGCGCGCAGCAGGTAAAATCCCACCCACGACACCGGACGGTGCGAACCGAATTCCTCCCAGATCGCATCCACGATGATCTCCATGCGCCGCGAAAAATCCGTCTCCGGAAAAATCCCGCGTGCAACCGCATCCGACACCCGCGCGTAACGCCTGCTCAGTTCATCGCTCATAGTTTTCCGCACATCAGTTCCGCAGGGTCCGGGCACATCGCAAGCTCCACATTTTCGATTTCACCGGCGCTGCGGACGGCCTCCGCGGTCCGCCCGCGAAGCCGTCAGAAGCTCGATCGCGACACGGCAGCCACCATGCCGATAAAGATGAAGAGCACGAAGATGCTCACGAGGACGATCGTGACGATGCCGACGAAACGCCAGAAGCCGCGGTGCTCGTTCAGCGCAGCCTCGAGATCCCCCGTGCGTGCGCTCTGGAGCAGCGCGCCGATGCGGCTCGCGTAACTGTTCAGCTTCACTGCGGGATAAAGGTAGAGCAGCAGCGCCACGCCGATTCCGATGAACTGGCCGATCCGCTCAGCGTCGCCGCCAAACCGGGACGGCGCATTCATGGTGACGATCAGGTTGATGATCGTGATGCCAAAATTGATGAACAGCATCACGGCGATGAAGCGCACCGAGCCTTTCGTACGGAGCATGATGTCGATGATTTGCGGCGTGACCCTGCCGGACATTTCGCCTGCGCCGGAACTCGATGTGTGGGGGACGTAGGGACGATCCATATTCTTAGCGGAACTTGGAATACGCGGTGAAGATGCCGAGGATGGCGATGATCAGGCCGATGAGAACCAGCACGCCGGCGAAAACCCAGAAGCTGCGCTGCCGGTCCAGCGCGTCCTCGAGGTCGCTCTCCCGCGCGGAATACATCAGCCGCTGCACGGCGGAGGAAAAGCCGCCGAGCTTCGTGCCGAAGATGATCTGCAGCACGCCCATGACGCCATAGATGAACATGATCACGCCGACAAGTCCGCCCAGCCCGCGCACGGAACGATCCGTGTTGGAAAGCAAGGTGCCGCCAAAAATTGCCCCGAGCAGCATCAGCCCGCCCAAAATGAAGCACATCACGCTGATGAACCGCGTCCATCCTTTCGTCCGCCGCAGTTGCTCGACGACGCCCTGCGAGACGCCTCCGGTGTGCGCAGCAAACGTCTCGTTTCCGCTGAGGTTTGCGGAAGGTGCCTCGTAAGGATTGTCAGCCATGATTTCCTGATCGCTTGGGGTTCGCGCTCGGTAGCAGCGGGGCCGTCGCACGGTCAAGGTTCAAGTCCGCGGCGATTCCATCAAGAATCTGAGGGGCGTGGGGCGGGTCGTGGCGGGCATCGCGGCGAGCGATGGTTTGCAAGATTCCGCGCGTCGTGTTCTTGAATCGGCGGACAGGACGCGGATCCGGAGTGCGGCGACGCGCGCGAGCCGGCATCACACATCCTCCACATCGAACTCCGACCATGCCAAAAACCGACACCGCCAAGCCGCTCAGCAAGAACGTCCACCTTCTCCGATGGGTGAAAAAAATGGCCGCGCTCTGCAAGCCCGACCGCATCCACTGGGTGGACGGATCGAAGGACGAATACGACAAGCTGTGCGACGAGATGGTCGCGAGCGGCACGCTCAAGCGGCTGAATCCGAAGAAGTGGCCGGGATGTTTCCTCGCGCGCTCCGATGCGAACGACGTGGCGCGCGTGGAGGATCGCACGTTCATCTGCAGCGCATCGAAGGACGCCGCGGGCCCGACGAACAACTGGGTGAACCCGTTTGAGATGAAGAAAAAGCTGCGCGCGCTTTTCAACGGCTCCATGCGCGGGCGCACGATGTACGTGCTCGCGTTCAGCATGGGGCCGCTCGATTCGCCGATGTCGCAGATCGGCGTGCAGCTCACCGACTCGCCCTACGTCGTCGTGAACATGCGCATCATGGCGCGCATCGGGAAGAAGGTCTTCGGGCGGATCGACAAAAACGACCGCCGCGTGGTGCCCGCGATGCACACCGTCGGCTCGCCGCTGAAGAAGGGGCAGAAGGACGTGCCGTGGCCGTGCAACAAGGAAAAATACATCGTCCATTTTCCCGAGACGCGGGAGATCTGGAGCTACGGCTCCGGCTACGGCGGCAATGCGCTGCTCGGCAAAAAATGTTTCGCGCTGCGAATCGCATCCGTGATGGCGCGCGACGAGGGCTGGATGGCCGAGCACATGCTCATCCTCGGCGTCGAGGATCCGCAGGGCGCAAAGACCTACGTCGCCGCCGCATTCCCGAGCGCATGCGGCAAGACGAACTTCGCGATGCTCATCCCGCCCGCGCATTTTCAAAAGCAGGGCTGGAAAGTGTGGACGGTCGGCGACGACATCGCGTGGATCAAACCCGGCGCCGATGGCCGCCTCCACGCGATCAATCCCGAGGCCGGATTCTTCGGCGTCGCACCCGGCACCAGCGAGCACACGAATCCCAACGCAATGGCCTCGCTGCGCAAGAACACGATTTTCACAAACGTCGCACTCACGCCCGACAGCGGCGTGTGGTGGGAAGGCATGACAGACGTGCCGCCCGCAAAGGCGATTGACTGGCAGGGCAACCAGTGGACGCCCGAGATTGCACGGGAGACTGGCGCGAAGGCCGCGCATCCGAACTCGCGTTTCACCGCGCCCGCGTCGCAGTGCCCGACCATCGATCCCGACTGGGAAAAGCCCGAGGGTGTGCCGATCAGCGCGATTGTTTTCGGCGGACGCCGCGCCACCACGATGCCGCTCGTGTACCAGGCGTTCAACTGGAGCTGCGGCGTGTACATGGGCGCGACGATGGGCAGCGAGATGACCGCCGCCGCCGCCGGCACCATCGGCAAGGTGCGCCGCGACCCGATGGCCATGCTGCCCTTCTGCGGCTACAACATGAGCGACTACTTCCGCCACTGGATCTCGATGCAGCGTTCGCTCACCGCGACGCCGCGCATCTTCAATGTGAACTGGTTCCGCAAGGACGCCGACGGCAAATTCCTCTGGCCCGGCTTCAGCGAAAACATGCGCATCCTGAAATGGATCGTGGACCGCGCGAACGGCCACGGCATGGCCCGCGAGACACCCATCGGCTGGATGCCCGAATACGCGGACATCGAGTGGACCGGCTTGGATTTCCCCGAGGAAAAATTCAACGGCCTCCAGCGCTTCGACCGCGCCGCGTGGCGCGCGGAAATCCTCTCGCACGAAGAGCTCTTCCTCGATCTGAAAAGCCATCTGCCAAAGGAACTCATCTACGAGCGCGAACTGCTAATCTGCCGCATGTAACCCAAGCGGCGCGTCCGCTTTTCACCGCTCATTTTTCCGCCGCGATGCAGCGCGCAATGCAGTATGCAACCCCCATTTCGCGATCACCATTTCTCCTTGCCTCCCCAAAAACCGCAGACATAGTTCCGCGCTGAAATTGGAAGGGTGGCTGAGTGGTTAAAGGCACTCGACTCGAAA
>BJFP01000073.1 GCA_014189875.1 Verrucomicrobiota bacterium
GATGAACCGGGCCGACAGGTTGTCGGCCTCACATTCAGGCGATCCGCTGCCAGTCCGGCTTGTTCGCGAAGACCCATCGGTAGTAATCGCGACGCGAGAGCTTCGCCGCGGCGGGCTCATCCACCACGCACTTCGCGACCGCGTGCATCTGTAGCATGCTCGCAGGATTCATTGCGGTGATCGGCCCCTCGACGGCGGCGGCCACCGCATCGGCCTTTCTCGCACCAAAGGCGAGCATGAGCACTTCGCGCGAAGCCATGATCGTCCCGACGCCCATCGTGATGCAGTGAAACGGCACCTGCGCGAGGTCGCCGCCGAAGAACCGCGCATTGTCCGCGCGCGTGCGCTCGGTGAGCGTCTTGATGCGCGTGCGCGACGCGAGCGATGACGACGGTTCGTTGAACCCGATGTGCCCGTCCGTCCCGATGCCGAGCAACTGCAGATCGATCCCGGCCGCCGCGACGATCGCCGCCTCGTAGCGCGCGCACTCTGCAGGCACATCGCGCGCCATGCCGTCCGGGATGTGGATGCGCGCACGCGGCACATTCACATGCCCGAAAAAATGCTCATCCATGAACGCATGGTAGCTGTGCGGATGCTCGGGCGGCAGGCCGACGTATTCGTCGAGGTTGAACGTGGTGACCCTTGAAAAATCGAGTCCTTCGTCATGGTGCATCCGCACGAGTTCGCGGTAGGTCGCGAGCGGAGTGCTGCCCGTCGCGAGCCCGAGCACGCAGTCCGGCTTCGTCCGCACGAGCTTCGCGATGATCCGCGCGGCGATGATCCCGCCGGCTTCGGGCGTGGGTTGGATGATGATTTCCATGGTCGTAAAAGTGCGTGCTACTTGCCGATCCGGCTGCGGAGTTTTGCGACGACATCGGCGCGGAAGCGGTCGATCGCGCCGGTCACATACTCGATGATGTCGAGCGAGTCGTCATGCGCGAGCGGCGTGAGATCCATCGCAAATGCGAGCGCGTCGCTGCTGTCCACGCCGTGGCTTTGGAAGAATGTCGCGTTCGCGCGGCGGCGGCCCATCACGGCGAGGTCGTAACGTTTGCCGCCGGCAATCTGGCTGTCGAAGATTCCGTTGAGCGCGGCGGCGAGGCTGTCATTCCCGCTCACGTCGTGGACTATCTTTTCCGCGTCGCCGAGCCAGTCGAGATCGCGCCACACTTCGCAGCCGTGGACTGCCTGCGGCCGTTTGTCGCGCGGCAGATCGCGGATGGCCTGGATCACCGGAACGACCACGGCGACGTGCGTGTCGTGCTTGTCCGCCGGGTTGTGAGTGTAAACGACGCGCGGCTGCGCAGCGGCTAGGATCGCGCGCAGGTCCTCGCGCAATCGCGGGTCTGAGGGATCCTTCGCGATGCCGCTCGGGTAATCGAGCTGCACCATCGCGGCATAGCGCCCGACGATTGCCGCCTGCCGCTGTTCCTCGCTGCGCACGGCCATCATTTCCGCATCGGTGAAATCCGCATACGATCCCGTGCGCGCGCTGCCGCTGCCGTTCGTGCAGGTCACGCCGCCGAACCATTCCGTGTCGCTGTGGAAGCACTGGAGGATTCCGTGAAACGCCATGAATTCGAGATCGTCCTGGTGTGCGCCGATGCCGAGATGCGTGATGCGCGCGAACGCATCGGCGACCGGCTTGCCGTCGGGGATGAAGATGTCCGCAGTGGGGAGATGGAACTTCATACGCGGAGTTCGTCGGCTATTTGCGCAGCGCGGGCAAGCTCGCGGCGGCGACGGCCTGGCCGTGGCGCTTGTCCTTTTCGTCGGGCGTGCGGAGCTTGATGCGCTCGGCGAGATCCGGAAATTCCGCACTCAGCACTTCGCCCGCTTTCGCGAGAATGAGGTCGCCGCCTTCGCCGCTCGTCACGCGGCCGAGGATGAGCAGCGTGCCGATGTCGTAAAATTCCGCGTAGTGCGCGATGGCGTAGCCGAAGCAGATGCCGATGGTCTCATAGATGTGCCGCGCGCGCCCGTCGCCCGCGGTCATCAGGTTCTGCACCTCGACGAGCTGCTCCGCAAATTTCATCCCGTTCGGAAACGCGAGGCCTGCGAGCGGTGCGAGGCGTGCGACGCCCTGCTGGCAGAAATATTGCACCGCGCATCCGCGGTCACCGCTCCACTCGTCGGCGGGCGCATCGTCGCGGTAATCCACGGGCGCGAAGGCGAGTTCGTTCAACCAAGGCGTGATCGCGCCGCTCGCTGTCACGTAGCCGGCGGCGACGCTTGTGCCCATGCTCACGCCGAGCACGCGGTTTTCCCCGAAGCTCATCGAGGCCGCGAGCGCGGTGACTTCGCCGTCGTTCGCAACCTCGAACGGCACGCCGCCCCACTCGCGCTGGAGGTCGAAGAAAATGCGGCGGATGCGTTTCTCGAATGCGTCCTGCGGAACGCCACGGAAGAGCGACGCGGCGCGGACTTCGTTGCCGACATACACGCCTGCCGCGCTGCCGCCGATCGCGTCCACGCGCGGGAGATGCGCGGCGGCGCGCTTCAGGGTGTCGGCGATTCCGTCGTAGTGATACTGCGGATCGATCTGGAAATACGGGTCCCACGCGATCTCCTCCGAGAAAACGACCTTGCCATCAATGACCGCTGCGCACTTCCGATCGGAGCCGCCGAGGTCGAATCCGATGCGGCAGCCGTCGAGATGCCGCCCGAGCGGGATCGCCGTCTCGCACGACGCAGGCGCGGCGTCGAACGCGCAGCTTTCGATTTCAAGCGCGCCGTAGATTTTTGCAAAAAATTCCACGTCGAAGTTTCGCGCGCCCGCCGTCGAGTAGATCGCACGCAATTCTGCCGCGAGCGCGGGATTGCCACCGATAATCACGCGCGACGCACCGCGCGACCACAGCAGGAATTTCACGAGCCGCTCGACGTAGCGGAGGTTCAGCGCGGCATTCGCGGCGGTGTGCGGGAGCGTCGCAAAATCGAAGCGCGACACCGTGCCATCGGGCCGTGCGAGTGCGATGGCGAGCGGTTCGGATGCGGCGACGCAGCGGCGGCGGAACTCACGGTTCCACAGCGCGGCATGGACGATGCCGGAATCGAGCGGAGGAGTGATCGCGGGGGTGCGGCTGAACACGCCGCATGGGATTCTGCTGCGGCGGTTTTTGGCGAGCAGTTTTTTGCCGCGATGATTTCGGCGTGTGCGCTCGTCAGACCTTCCCGCGCGCAGGGATTTCGAATCCGGGGTTGTTCCCGTCCTTCAGCAACGCATTCGCCTCGTCCTTGAATTCACCGGTGTGCAGCTCGGTCACCGGGTCGAAGGTCAGCCACGGGCCGACGACATATTCCGCCTTCTCCTCCGGCACGCCCACGCCGTCGCGCATGATCGCGTGCAGCTTCATGAAGTGCTCGTGCGCGTCGGCGTTGTCGCCGAAGCGCCCCGCCTTTGCGTTGAACGGCACCTTTTTTCCGAGGCGGTAGGTAATGAGGCTCATGGGATGCCTGCGGAGGTTTTGGTCGGAGAGATATTCGGGACTGTCAGTCCTAACCCGGCAAACGTCGTGGTGTTGGTTTTCGCCTTCGAGATACCAGCCGCGGAATTTCCGTCATCCGTCATTTCAAAAAACAGCCCCGCGCCGGACGATGCCGGCGCGGGGCGTGAATTTTTCAGACTGAAGACCGCGGTCTCAGATCACCACGGTCTTGCCGGGGATTGCGCGCGGATACATGCCGTCGGGGCCGGGCTTCACGGCCATTTCTGCGTCCCACGCGAGGTTCTTCGGGAAGATGGTCACTTCGCTCTTGAGCGCCTTTTCCATCTCGATCTCCTTGCCGCCGTAGGTGGCGAGGCGTCCGAGGATCGCCGTCATCGTGCTCATCGCACCGTTCTCAGCCTCGTTGTAAGGCGTGTTGTTGCGGATCGCCGCGAAGAGATCGTCGTGCTCCTGCTGATACGGATCTTTGTCTCCCTGTTCTTTGTGCCGCCATGCGTCACCCGTCGTGGGGCTGATGGTGTTGCGGCTGACATCGCATCTGCCCTTCGTGCCCTGCACATGCTCGGAAACCGAGTTCCAGCAGCCGACGATGTGGCGGCAGAAGCTCGTGAGACGGGAACCGTCCTCGTATTCAAATTCGACCGCGTGGTGATCGTAGATTTCGCCGTAGTCCTCGCCCTTGCGGACTTCGCAGCCGCCCATGCCCTGAGCCTTCACGGGGTAGCCTTTTTTCACCCAGTTGATCACGTCGAGATTATGGATGTGCTGCTCGACGATGTGGTCGCCGCAGATCCAGGTGAAGTAGTACCAGTTGCGCATCTGGTATTCCATTTCAGTGAGCTTGCGGCCGTAGGTCTTCTCGAGGTCCGCGCGTTTCTTGAGCCAGGGCGTGTTGCCGTTCCAGTAGGCACGCATGGAGGTGATGTCGCCGATCGCGCCGTCATGCAGGCGTTGTACGGTCTCGATGTAGCCCTTCTGGTGATGGCGCTGCAGGCCCACGCCGACTTTCAGTCCCTTTTCCTTCGCGACTTTCGCCGCGGCGAGTACCTTGCGCACGCCCGCCGGATCGGTCGCCACGGGCTTCTCCATGAAGACGTGTTTGCCCTGCTTGATTGCCTCTTCAAACATCATCGGGCGGAAGCCGGGAGGCGTGGAAAGGATGACGACATCGGCCTGTGCGATCGCCTTCTTGTACGCGTCGAATCCGAGGAAGCGGTTCTCCTTCGAGACGCGCCCGCGCTCATCAAATTTCGACTCGAAATTCTTCAGCGCGGAGTTCATGCGATCCTCGTGCACGTCCGCCGCGGCGACGAGCTTGATGGGTCCGAGATTCGTGGTGTTCAGCGCCTGAGCGCACGCGCCGGAGCCGCGTCCGCCGCAGCCGATGATGGCGAGCTTGATCTCGTCGCCGCCGCTCGCGCCGAGCGCGAAACGCGAGGGCGCAAGCGTGCTCGCGAGAGCCGCGCCGCCGAGTGCCGCGCTGCCGCGCTTGAGGAAGCTGCGGCGGGAAAATTGATCCGGGGTGATGATTCTGGGTTTCTGATTCATGGGTTGGGTGTGGTTTTGCAGTGGAGTGGAAAGGGTCCGAGCCTATGGCACAATCTGTCGGCTTGGCTACGCCGGAATGTGAACCCGCGCACAGAATTTTCCTTTGCGCCCGTGGCCTGGGCGGGATGACGAAATTGCGAGGCACACCTTCCCGCCGATGCGCGCGTCCGCTCCGAGTTGCGCCACCTCCCGAACTGGCAAGTCGGCGAGGCGCACAGCATTTCTGCCGAGTTGCGCGTGGTGTCGCACCTCGATCCGGACAAAGTCACCGTGCCGCAAATCCACGGCATCCAGGAAGACCGCGGCTCCGCCCCGCCGCAGGCGCGTGCCAGTTCAGCGAGGCTGGCCGTTCTTTGCAAAGCCGCTGCGCGGGGCCAAACGCCAAACGCCAAACGCCCAACTCAAAACACCAAGACAGGGCAAGACACCATTTGCCTTTCCGCTGTCCAAATTCCGCAGCGTTATGCTAATCGAAATCCCCATCCTATGAATCCTCCATCGAACCCCTCCCGTCGTGATTTTCTGAAAACCTCCGGCGCGCTCGCGGTCGCCTCGGCGATCATCATCCCTGATCACGTGCGTGCTGCCGACCTCGCGAAGGACAAGATCAAGGTCGGCTTCATTGGCTGCGGCGGGCGCGGCACGGGCGCGGCATCGCAGACGCTCCAGGCGGACAGCAACGTGGAGCTGTGGGCGATGGGCGATGTTTTCCGCGACAAGATTGACTCGTCACTGCAAGTGCTGAAGGCGCAGTTCGAGCAGCAGCCGGACAAGCTCAACGTGGCCGAGGAGCGGAAATTCGACGGCCTCGATGCGTATCAGAAAGTGATCAACAGCGGCGTGGATGTGGTGCTGCTCACGACGTCGCCGGGCTTCCGTCCGCTGCACATCAAGGCGGCGGTGGATGCGGGCAAGCACGTCTTTTGCGAGAAGCCGATGGCGGTGGACGCGGCCGGCGTGCGCTCGGTGATCGAGAGTGTGAAGAAGGCGAAGGAGAAAAATCTCGCGCTCGTGGATGGCTTTGTGTGGCGCTGGACGAAGGCAAACCAGGAAGCCTACCGGCGCATCCACGCCGGCGAGATCGGCGACATCCTCGCGATTTATTCGAGCTACTATACGGGCGCGGTGGACCGTTACCCGAAATGGAATCGCACGAACACGAAGACGGATCTCGAGTGGATGATCCGCCGCTGGTATTACCACACGTGGCTCGGCGGCGATCACGTCGTGGAGCAGGCCGTTCACAGCATTGATAAGATGCTCTGGACGATGAAGGACGTGCCGCCGGAGCGCGTCGTCTGTACCGGCGGACGCCAGACGCGCCCGAACAATCCGCCCGGCGAATACGGCAACATTTACGATCACTTCAGCGCGGAGTTTCACTGGGAGAGCGGCGTGAAGGGCTACCATTTCACGCGGCAAATGGGGAGCTGCTACAATGCGAACACGGACACCGTGATCGGCTCGAAAGGCACCTACGAAGGCGAGAGCGGCAGCAAGCGCCACGTCTTCACGCGCACGGAAAATCCGTGGCGCTACAAGGCACCCGAGGGCATGAAGGACGACGGCTACCTCACCGAGCATCAGGAAATGTACGCCTCGATCCGCAGCGGGCGTCCGATCAATACGGGCGATCGTTTCACGAAGACGACGATGATGGCGATCATGGCACGCATGTCCGCCTACACGGGCAAGGAAGTCACCTGGGACCGCGCGATGAACTCGAAGGAAGACCTCTTCCCGAAGAACATGACGTGGGACATGAAGCTCCCCGTCGCACCCGTGGCGATGCCCGGCTCGACCGAGCTGATCTGAGCGCGCTCAGCGCAGCCAGCCATCGAGCGACGGCGAAATTGCCGTCGCGATGTCGTAGGCCACAAACGCGGCGAACGTGCCGGCGACGACATCCAGAGTGTAGTGCGCGCGCAGGACGAGGACGACGAGCGCTTCGCCGAGCGCGATGATGCCGGCGGCGATCGCAAGCCACGGCGGGCCTGCGTGCGCCGCGTGGATCGCGCCGAGCACCGCGAGCGCGGTGTGGCCGGAGAAGAACAGATCATTTCCGACGTCGTACGTGACGAGCAACGTGGGGAACCCGGGATTCCGCCAGATGTAGCCGCGCGGCGGCGGCAGCGTGCAGACGCTCATGCATATCTGCCGCATGGAAAATGCGACGATGACCGCGACGAACGGAGTGAACGTGTGCCCGAAAATTGCCGCGCCAATCAGCGCGAGGCTGAACAGATCAATGAAGAGCGAGCTGACGATCAGCGCGCCATTCGCGGTGCGCGGATTCGCGGTGAGGTGCGCATGCCAGCGGGCGGTGAGATCGTGGATGAGGTCGCCGATGCCGTCCTTCGCCGCGGCCTTTTTCCCGATGAGCGACTGCGTCCAAAACCAAAGCACGAGCGCGACCGCGACGACCGCGGCGCGGATGCCAACAGAGGGCCAGGAAATCGCTGCGATGATGGGCGTCATGTGATTTCACCGGCGGGCCGCGGAATCCTGCGGCACGTCTTGCTTTCCTCGAGGAGGATCCCGAGCTGCCGCTGCACTTCGTCGGCGAGCGGATCATTCTCTGTGCCGCGGTCACGCGTCGGTGCGGCTTCGATGGCTTCGCCTACCGAGATGACCGCGTGCAGTGGCGGATGCGCGGTGGCCTTGTCGGTGAGGTCTTCCTCGTAGCGATCGACGGTTTCGAGCAGGCGCTCGGGAGTCGGTGTGCCATCGAGATATTCCGCGGAGTAGCAGTAGAGCTGCTGCGCAAAATAGAGATCGGCGAACTGCCGCCAGCGGCGCGCGACCTCCGCTTCCGTGAGGCCGCCGCGGACCATGTCCGGCAGGATGGCGGTGCGCAGCCGCTTCACGCGCGACATCGTGTCCTGATCGCCGCGCCCCGTGTTCCACTCGCGTTCGAGCGGCCCGAGCACATGTTCGAGCAGGCGCGGGAGCCGCTCACGCACGCGGCCGGATTGCAGCGAGCCGAAGTATTCGGTTTCCTTCAGCGCGAGCAGGGCGTGGCCGGTCTTGATGATCCGTTCGCGCAGCGGCAGGCGGCCCTGCGCCTGCAATGACAGGCGGGCCTCGGTTTTTTCCAGCACCGGCGAGATCGTCGCGGTGAGATCGCCCTCGAAGAAATACCGGACGAAGACCGGGTGCACCACGACCTTGCTCGGCTTCGCGGCGGCTGCGCGCTGTTTCGCCGCCGAGCGCGCGATGAACGAGACGCCGTCCATGAGATCCAGCAGCCGGTCGTTGTTCCGCGTGACGATGCCCTCGGGAAAAATCACGAGCGGCGACTGTGTCTCGGCGAGGATGCGGATCGCGCATTTCAGCGACTCACGATCCATGCCCTCGCGATACACGCTGAACGCGCCGACTCGCTGGAGCAGGAACCGCTGCACGCGGCCCTGCAGGAAAAGGTGCCAGCTCGCCATCGCATGAAAGGGCCGCCCGATTTCTTTCGAGAGCAGCCCCATCATCGAGGGATCGCAGGGGCGCGAATGGTTCGACGCAAGCAGCACGCCGGAGCCGGCGTCGAGCGAGGCGCGCAGCCGGTCGAGGCCGCGAAATTCCCAGGTGGTGACGCCGTCCGATTTCCGAAGCTGCCGCTGCATCCACCAGACGATGATCCTCCACCAAAACACATTCGCGCGCGGCGGCACGAAGCGGTAGGGCTGGGTGGAGATGAGATTTTGCACGGCGATCCTTGGGGCGTTTGCGCGTCGGAAATATGGCGCGATGTCGCGGAGTGAAAGCAAAAGCGGTGGTGGCAGCGTCCTAATCTTAATCCTAATCCTATTCTTAATCCCGTCCGAGCGCCGCACTCGCCGGGCGGGGATTAAGATTAAGATTGCGAGGGGGAATCTGACATCGCCCGGTCGCGAAGAAATCTTGCACAGACCGCCGCCGTGCGCGGTGAATGGATTTCCTCCCATGTCCTCCGCACGTTCCGCATTTTTCCGCCTGCATGTCATCGGTGTCGCGCTGCTCGGCAGCGTCGCACTTTCCACCGCGCAGGAGGAGCTCACGGAAGTCACAAAGCAGGCCGACGCCTACAACACCTGGAAGCTCGCGCTCACGCCCGGCAAGGCGACGGATGCCGCAGCGATCACCGTGCCCGCCGGATTCAAGATCGAGCTGCTGCGCTCTGCGTTGCCGGAGGAGGATTCGTGGGTCTCGATGGCGTTCGACCCGCAGGGGCGGCTCACGATCGCGCGGGAAAAAAAGGGCCTTCTGCGCATGACGCTGAGCCCCAGCGCGGGAGTGGAAAAGGTCGAGGTGATCAACGACACGCTGCTCGAATGCCGCGGCCTGCTCTACGCGCACGGCGCGCTTTACGTGAATGCGAACAACAGCAAACTTTTTTGCCGCCTGCGTGAGAACGCGGATGGGAAGGGCACGGAAAGAGAAACCACGGATGACGCGGATGGCGCGGATGGAGGCAGAGCGGCACGGCCACCTTCTTCATCCGAGTCATCCGTGAAATCCGTGGTTCCCTCTTCCATCCCATCCGTGGCCGGGAGATTCACGATCGAGGAACTGCTCCGCACCGAGGGCGGCGTCGGCCACGGGCGCAATCACATCAAGCTTGGGCCGGATGGCATGATCTACGTCGTGCACGGGAACAACGTCGCGGTGACTCCGAACGCCGCGCCCGACTCGCCGTTGAGGAATTTTCGCGACGACCGGCTCATCCCGTGCCCGTGGGATCCGCAGATGTTCGACGGCGACGTGAAGCTGCCCGCCGGCCACATTTTGCGCGGCGACCTCGACGGGAAAAAGTGGACGCTACTCGCGGGCGGACTGCGCAACCCGCTCGACGTCGCGTGGAACGAGGACGGCGAGATGTTCACGTTCGACGCCGACATGGAGTGGGACACAGGGACGCCGTGGTATCGCCCGTGCCGCGTGAATCACATCGTGAGCGGCGCGGACTACGGCTGGCGTCGCGGCACGAGCAAGTGGCCCGAGTATTTTCCCGACTGCGGCCCGACCACGCTGAACATCGGCCTCGCGTCGCCGACGGGAATTGAGTTTGGCACGCGCAGCAATTTCCCGGCGGCAATGCAGCGCGCGCTGTTCATCAGCGACTGGTCGTATGGGCGCATCGTCGCCGTGCATCTCACGCCGCGTGGATCGAGCTACACGGCGACGGCGGAAAACTTCATCGTCGGCAAGCCGCTGAATGTCACCGACCTCGCGTTCGGGCCGGATGGGGCGATGTATTTCGTCACCGGCGGAAGACGTACGCAATCCGGGCTGTATCGCGTGAGCTACAGTAATGGGGGCAATCCTGCCCGCAGTGTGGATCAGCGGGCAGGATTGCCCGCGTTACGGGCCGCGCAGGCCCGCGTGCAGCGGCACGAACTCGAGACTTTCCACGGCCACCCGACGCCGGGCGCGGTGGATAAAATCTGGCCGCACCTCGGCAGCGACGACGCGGTGCTGCGCGAAGCCGCGCGCATCGCACTCGAATGGCAGGACGTGTCGCAGTGGCAGGCACGCGCGCTCGCGGAGAAGGAAACGCTCGCGTCGCTCACCGCGCTGCTTGCCCTGACACGCAACGCCACCGGCAACATGCAACGCGCAATCTTCGATAAACTCGATGCGCTCGATTTCGCAAAGCTCCCCGAGGAGCAGCAGATCCTCGCCGCGCGCGACTACCAGCTCGCGCTCATCCGCCTCGGCACGCCCGCCGACACGCGCGCGCTCACGCAGCGGCTCGACGCGCTCTATCCCGCGAAGAGCTGGCGCGTGAATCACATGCTCTGCGAAATGCTCGCGCATCTCAAGGCGCCGTCGTTTCGCGACAAGACCGTCGCGCTGCTCGCCAATGCGAAGCGTAGCGAAGACCTGCTGCACTACCTCTTTTACCTGCGCCTCGTCACCGACGGCTGGACGCCCGACCAGCGCCGTGCGTGCTTCGCCGCGCTGAACCACGCCGAGACGCTCGAAGGCGCGCGCGACTACCAGCGTTCGCTGAAAATGATCCGCACCGAGATGCTCGAAACCCTGACGCCTGCCGAGCGCGATGCCGTGAGCCCGCTGCTCGCCGCCGCGACCGATGCCGCGCTGCCGCGTTCCACCGGCCCGCAGGTGCTCGTGCGCGATTGGAAGGCCGAGGAATTGATCCCTCTGCTCGACCGCGTCGGAAGCAAGCGATCGTTCGACGCCGGCAAGCAGGCATTCGCCGGCGCGCAGTGCGCGCTCTGTCACCGAATGGGCAATGCTGGCGGACTCGTCGGCCCGGATCTTACCGCGGTCGGCAGCCGCTTCAACCGCCGCGACCTCCTCGATTCGATCCTCAATCCCTCGCGTGTGCTCGACGACAAATTCCGCAACACCGTCCTCACGCTTGCGAGCGGTGCAAACATCATCGGCACCATCGAGCGCGAGGATGAAAAGACGATCACCATCCGCACCAGCCCGCTGCTTCCGCAGACGACCGCCGTGCAGAAATCCGACGTGAAAAGCCGCGAGCTGTCGCCGATTTCCCCTATGCCGCCGAGCCTGCTGAATGTGCTCACGCAAAATCAAATTCTCGACCTCCTCGCGTATCTTGAGAGCGGCGGCGATCCGAAGCACCGCGACTTCAGCCCGTAGGCGGCACGCGCGTTGCCTCACGGGAAAATGACACCGGAGGCTGGTGCTTTGATGGATGCTTGGAGGGCATGATGAAGGGCGGGTTTATTGGTGTGGTGCGCCAGCAGGCGCGCGCACGCGGTCCGGGCTGGATGGTAGCGCTAAATATACTGGTATCGCTCACATCGCCCGCACATTGCGCCGCAACGCGAACGCTCCCGCGATCCATAGCGCGAACAACGGAGCAACGCTCCACCGGCTCTTCGGGAAAATCAGCTCGCCCACATTGAATGCGGCCCACTCAGTCGCGGGCGAGTGCGCGGGGAAATGCAGGAAGTAGATCCCGTCCCACACGCCGAGCGTGTTTGTCGAGACCGGGCCGGGCATCGCCGCGAGCCATACTGGCTCCTCTTCGCCACGCTCGATTTTCGCGCGCGTCTCGGTGCGCAGCTTCGCGATCTGCGTGTCCGCGGCGGCGGCGGGGAGGTCATTCTTCTCCAGCTTGACGCGCTCGTCGCGCAGCCACTCATCAAACTCCGCATCAATCACCGGCCACGCGCGGCCCTGCGCAAACATCGGCCACGCGTACCGCCACACGATGCTGTTGCCCGTGATCTTCTCCTTCCATTCGTCCGGATGATCCACCCACGCGTGCGCGCCCATGCCGAGCGGATTCAGCGCATCGGTGACGGTGAGCAGCGTCTGCTGCACGATGCTCACGGCGGCGAGCAGCGTCGTCACGCGCGGCCAGCGAGCGAACGCGGGTACGAGCGCGAGGCACACGAAGGGCATCGCCGGGATGAGGTAGCGCGGCCCCGCCGCGAAGCCGCCGTGGAATCCGTTGAAGCAAATATTGACCAGGACGAAAAAAGCCGCGCAAGCGACGATCAGCCTGCGCTCCGCACCGAGCGCCTTCATTTTTCCGGGGAGAAAAAGATACGCCACCGCCGCGATGATCACCGGCGAGAGCACGAAGACTCCGCGCCACGGCGAGATCGTGATCACGAGCGTGGAAAACCAGCCCGGCATCGTGAACATGCCGAGGAATGCGGGCGCGATTTCCTTAAAGGCAGGATTCTGAAAGCTCGTGTTCAGCGCGAACGGCGAACCGAACGCCGCGACATTGTACGCAAGCAGCACCACGAGCGACGGCAGCACGCTGAGGGAGAAGCGGAGCGCAGCATCCCACCGTAGCTGACGACGGCAGGAGGCGGGCTGATCGGAGTGTGGAGTGCGGAGTGTGGAGTGCGGATTTTCCACATCGTCCGCTCTGCTTTCATTTCCGCGTTCCGCGTTCCGCACTCCGCATTCGAGTGTGCCCGCCTCCTGCTGTCGGCGGCTACAAAGCGCCCAGAGCGCGAAGAACGCGCCGGGGATCACCGCGAGATAATTTGTCACCGCCGCCACACCCGCCCACACGCCCGCGGAGCCGGGACGCCCATTCCGTACCGCGGCGAAGCTCGCGAGCAGCAGCACCGCGGTGATGTTGTGATCGAACATCAGCGTGCCGAACGGAAAGTACGTCGTGCCGAATCCGAATGACAGCGCCGCAGAGAGCGCGGCGCCGATTTTTCCCGGCCACATCTGCGACGCGACACGCAGCACGAGCACGACGCCGAGCGCCGACGCGAGCCCGACCGTGAGCACCGAGCAGAGCCACGCGTTCACCGTCATCACCCACCAGTCGTCGGGATCGATCCCAAGCAGCCGCTCGATGTGGAAGATCGCAAAGTACGGCGGCACCGCGAGCAGCGACGCACCGGGCGGCTTGTTCGGATGGAAGTGTCCGTCCGGCGCGACACCGACATCGCCCGTGCAAGTGTCCTCGCCGATGATCGCCAGCGTGGCCGAAGGATCAAGCGGCTCGCCGAGCGCGCCCATCTGCCGCCATCTGGGCTTTTCCGTCGTGCCGAGATTTTTCCAATCGCCCCACGAGAGCTGACGCCGCACACCGCCGAAGCTAAATTCCCCGCGAACCACCTGCGGACGCACGAGATGCCGGCCCTGCCCGGGGCGATAGACCAGGTAGTCATCCACGGCAAAGCGGCCCTGCTCGACGATCGCGCGCACCTCGGCGAAGCGCGCATTCTGGTTCCATCCGCCGCCCTGGTGGAACCACGCGAACGTGACGAACGAAAGCGTGAAGACCAGGATCTGAAGGCGACGGGCGGGCATCGGGAAATGACGAATGACGGATGGCGAACGGAAGACAAGTGACGAGTGGACTGTGCGAGCAGCCGCTGGGCGGACTCAACCACGGATGGAGCGATGCCACCTCCCGCAAATAACCCGATGCACGGCGCCCGCCGTTTCGCGCGGCCCGTTGTTTCCGGGGAGCACGATCAGCCCGCGTTTTTGCAAATGCGGCCACGGATGCTCGCTCCATCCGCAGCGCGGCCCGACAGCGTTGATCCCGCGCGCACCGAAATCGGATTCCGCGAATCGTCGCGCAATCGTTCAGAACGCTTGCCATGCGCGGCTCAGCCGGTAGATTCCGCGCCAGTTTTTCCCGGCAATCTCCTAAATGAGCGCACTCTTCCTGAAACGATTTTTTCGAAGCCCCTTAAGCGTCGCTTCGATCATGCCGAGTTCCAAAACGCTCATTCGCAAGGTGTCCGACAAGATGGATCACAGCGGCCCGCGCGTCATCGCGGAATTCGGCCCCGGCGAGGGATGCCACACCCGCGAAATCGCGAAGCGGATGCGCCCGGATTCGCACTTGATGCTCTTCGAGATTGATACCGAACTCTGCGACCATCTCCGCAAACAGTTCGCAAACGACCCGCGCATCAGCGTCCACAACGACGACTGTGTGAAGCTCCCCGAGGTGCTCTCGAAAAAGGGCCTCGCGCATTGCGACTATGTCGTGTCCGGCATCCCTTTCAGCATTTTGGACAAGGCGAAAAAGCGCGAGATCCTCGACCACACCCACACGGTGCTCGCGCCCGAGACGCACTCCGCGTTCATTATCTACCAGGTCACAAACGAGCTGCGCACCCGCGGCCACTGCGACCATTTCGCGCGCGCCGAGAGCGAGTGGTGCCTGCGGAATGTCCCGCCGATGTTCGTCACGAAGTTTTTCAAGACGCACGCGCAAAAGCCGCTGAACGGACATCACAAAAACGGCAGCGGCAACGGCAACGGCATCATCGGCACCGGGGCGCGCTGAGGCGGAGCACCGTTCATTTCCCCTCGACACGCACGCGTGTGCGCCGGACAGAATCGGGGTTCACACATGACCACCCGTACCGAAAAAGATTCCATGGGCCCGATGGAGGTGCCCGCTGACGCACTCTACGCCGCATCCACCCAGCGCGCCGTCCTCAACTTTCCCGTGAGCGGCTACCGCTTCAGCCGCGAATTCATCCGCGCGCTCGGCCTGATCAAGGGCGCGGCGGCGAAGGCGAACCTCGAACTTTCGCGCATCAGCCCCGAGCGTGCAGGACTCATCGAAAAGGCCGCGGATGAAGTCATGCAGGGCGCGCTCGATGCGCATTTCCCGATCGACATCTTCCAGACCGGCAGCGGCACCTCGTCGAATATGAACGCCAACGAGGTCATCGCGAACCGTTGCTCGCAGCTCGCGGGCAAGCCGATCGGCTCGCGCGATCCCGTGCACCCGAACGACCACGTGAACATGGGCCAGTCGTCGAACGACGTCATCCCCACCGCGATTCACGTCGCCGTCGCCGAGCAGCTCCGCACCACGCTCGTTCCTGCGCTCGATGCGCTGCGCGTCGCGCTCGATGCGAAGTCGAAGGAATTCTGGGACATCATCAAAATCGGCCGCACGCATCTCATGGACGCCACGCCCGTGCGGCTCGGCCAGGAATTCGGCGGCTACGCTCGCCAGTGCGAACTCGGCGTCGAGCGCATCCTTACCGCGATCCGTGAGGTCGAGGAGCTGCCGATC
>BJFP01000074.1 GCA_014189875.1 Verrucomicrobiota bacterium
ACCTGCGTGCCCGACCTCTGGCGCATCGCGCCCGACGGCACGAAGACGAAGCTCGCGACGGGTTTTGGCGTCCACGTCGCATTCGGCGGGCACGACATGCACGGCGTGAAGATGGGGCCGGACGGGCGAATCTATTTCACCATCGCCGACTGCGGAGCGGACGCAAAGCGAGTTGAGAGTGGAGAGTTGAGTATTGAGAGGAAAAATGGCGCCAGCGGCGCGCCTCCCGCCTCTCATCCCTCAACCCTCAACTCTCAACTTTCCAACCCCGACAGCGGCGCGGTCTATCGCGTCTGGCCCGACGGCAGCGGCCTGGAACTCTTCGCCAAGGGACTGCGCAACCCGCAGTCGCTCGCCTTCAACGACGTGGGCGATCTTTTCACATGCGACAACAACGGCGACGGCGGCGACAAGGCGCGGTGGATTCACGTCGTCGAGCGCGCGGACTACGGCTGGCGCATCGGCTGGCAATTCCTGCCGAAACTCGGCGCATGGAACAGCGAGGGCATGTGGCACCTCGACGTTGCGGAGACGAACGCCGCCATCCTCCCTCCCGTCGCGCACATCACGCACGGCCCAGCGGGCATCTCGTTTTATCCCGGCACCGGACTGCCGGAAAAATATCGCGGACACTTTTTCGTCGCCGATTTCCCCGGCGGCGTGCGCCATTTCGCGCTGAAGCAAAAGAGCGCGAGCTACGAGGTGGATGGCATGGCCTGCGACGATCCGATTTTGCAAAACAACTCGCCGGACGAGATGCGCGGCAAGCTGCTGTGGAACCTGTATCCGAGCGACGTGCAGTTCCCGCCCGGCGGCGGCGTGTGCGTGCTCGACTGGGTGTATGGCTGGGAAAAAACCGGCAAGGGCCGCATCTACCGCGTGCATGATCCGCTCGTGGATGCGAGTGCCGCCGTGCACGAGACGAAGAAGCTGCTCGCCGAAGGAATGGTAAAGCGCACGCCGGATGAACTCGCGAAGCTGCTCGGGCATGCGGATCAGCGAGTGAGGATCGCATCGCAGTTTGAACTCGTGCTGCGCGGCGATCCCATTCCGCTCGCGCGGGCCACGGTCACCACGAATCCACGGCTGATGCGCCTCCACGGCATCTGGGGTCTCGCACAACTCGCTCGCACAAAGGCCGGGGTCGCCGACACACTCATGCCGCTCGGAAGTTCCGACGATGCCGAGGTACGCGCACAGTGGGCGAAGTTTGTCGGCGAAGCGCATCTCGCAGGCAAAACCGATTTGCTCGTCAGTCTGCTCGGCGACAAGGAGCCGCGCGTGCGGTTCTTTGCGGCGCAGACTCTTGGTGAGCTGAAGGCACGCGTTGCAGTGCCTGAATTGTTCGCCGCGCTGAAGACTAATGCGGATGGCGATCCGATGCTGCGCCATGCGCTCGTCACCGCGATCGCTCAGTGCGCGGATGCATCTGAACTTTCCGCGAAGCAGTCGGACGCATCGGATTCCATCCGTCTCGGAGTGCTGCTTGCGATGCGTCATACCGGTTGCATGGACGTGGTGAATTTCCTGAACGACAAGAGCCCGCGTCTCCGGCTGGAAGCCGTACGCGCGATCCACGATGCGCCAATCCCCGGTGTGCTGCCCGCACTCGCCGCGATGGATATGGCAAAGCTGAAGCTCAAGCCGGTCGTTTCACCGATACCGAAAAAAGCGTCAAAGCTCGCCGATGCGCGAACTGCTAAGGATGCCAGCCCTTCAGAAAAATCGAAGGCTGCAACTACACATCCGAGCGACGAGGCGTTTGCGCGCCGCGTCATCAACGCGAACCACCGCATCGGCACCGTCGAGACGGCGAAACGTCTCGCGACCATCGCTGCGAACAGCGCGACTGCGGAAGCCGTGCGCCTTGATGCACTCGAAGCACTCGCGCAGTGGCCGGTGAAACTCGGACGCGACCGCGTGCTCGGTATCGTTGTTGCCGGTGACGGACAGCGAAATGCGACCGACGCAGCCGCAGCGCTTGCACCCGTTGCAGTCACATTGCTCGCTGAAAACAACGACGCCATCCGCATCGCCGCGCTGAAAGCAGCGGGCGCGAACAAGCTCACTGCGGCGGCGGAGACGATCACGATGCTGGCGACGAACTCGAACGCCCCAAGCGTAGTCCGCGCCGCTTCACTCGATGCTCTCGCGGCGATGGATTCACCGAAACTCGGCCCGCTCGTCGCCATGCTCCTGGAATCCAAAGATAACGCGCTCGCCGGAGCCGCGCGGAAACTGGCGAGAAGGATCTCCCCGGCGCAGGCGGTGAAGGCGAATGCGATGATTCTCGGCAAAGGTGCCGTCCGCGAGCAGCAGGATGCGCTCGCGACCATCGCTGCGGAGAGCGGTCCGGAGGCAGACGCAGTCATCGCACAGCAACTCGATCTGTTGCTCGCGGGAAAAGTGAAAGCCGGCCTCGTGCTCGACCTGCTCGAAGCCGCCGCCGCGAGAAAGGACGCTGCGATTCGGAAACAACTCGCCGCATTTGAAACCACACGGAAGGCGACCGATCCGCTCGCCCGCTGGCGTGAATGCCTCGAAGGTGGCGATGGAAATGTAGGGAAGGAGATTTTTGCCGAGAAGGCCGAGGCCGCTTGCATGCGATGCCACAAGGTGAAGGGCGAAGGCGGCGATGTCGGCCCGGACCTCGCGGAAGTCGGCAAAAAGATGGGCCGCGAGTTTGTGCTGCAAAGCATCGTCGATCCGAACGCAGTGATCGCGAAAGGCTACGACAACGTGATGGTGACGTTTAAGGACGGAAACATCGTCGCCGGCCTGCTGAACGCCGAGACCGCCGACGAGCTTGCGCTGAAAAATCCAGCCGATGGCAAACTTCAGCGCGTAAAAAAATCTATCGTGAAAGAGCGCGCCTCGCTTCCGAGCGCGATGCCGCCGGGCATGGGCGAGGTGCTCACAAAGCGCGAACTGCGCGACCTCGTGCAGTATCTCTCGACGCTGAAGTGAACAGGGGATTCACCCCGTTCAACGCGGCGGCGGCGCTTCGAATACCACACGCAGGCCGAGCTTTTTTACGAAGGCTGAAAAATCCGCGGTGAGCTTTTCGTCGCTGCGTCCACGTCGAATGAAATCGGACGTGGCCTTTTTTACGAATTCGGACATCGGCTGGCCTGAGACCATCCGGAACCCGGAGGTCGCAATGACGGCGCGAGGACGATTGCGTTCGCGCCGGAGCGCGTCAAGGAAGCCAGGGATTGCGCTGGCGTCGCCGTCGTGCAGGAGGAGGAAATACACGAAGAGCGCGGCCGAATTGTAGAGTTCGTAAGCGGACTGTCCGACGACGCGCTTTTCCCACGACGACATGGTGAACTCCATGAGTTGCGCGGGCGGGATGAGGTGGAGCGGTTTGGTGTCGCCGGGGCTCCGCCATTTCTGCACGTAGGCGGCGATGGCGGCATCCATGCCGGAGAAAGTGTAGCGTCCGCGCGCGTAGGGCGTGGCGGCGATGACCTCGGCGATCCCTTCGGCAAACCACACGGGGAACGCGTTGCCCCACCGCATGAGGAGCTGGTGCGTGACCTCGTGCTTCACGATGAAGAGATTTTTCTGATGGTCATACGTCCTCGCAAACCCCGTCGCGCGGATGCCAAGATTCGGCAGCAGCAGCAGCATCCGCCCGGTGCTGCCTTGGAAATGTCCGCCGCTCGCGGTCATGCCGCCGGCGGCGGTGTACTGCTCGGGCGTGGAGAAAAAATGGACGGCGTGTTTTTCCTTTTCGCCTCCGCGATGCAGGCCGAGCGGCAGCGCCATCAGCGCGGCGCGAGTGGCTTCGAAGACGCCGTTCAGATCGCGCACCACGTCGAGCGGGAGGCTCACGTCCGACTGCATGATGAAGTGCGCGCCCTCGTACACGAACGCGGAGGCCTTCGGATCTTCGGTCTTCAGCTTCACCCCGATGTCCGCAGGAGCGGCCTCGCCGGGCCACGGCGCGAGTCGTTGCGGATCCACGAGCGGCACGGTCGGATTTGCCGCGCGCCATTTCGCCACGAAATCAACATCGGCGGGACTCAGTTGCGCGAGGCCGAGCACGGCCTTGCCCTGATCGGGAAGCACGAATGTCGCACGCCATGCGTCGATCGCGATGATCTCGGCGGTGAATTTCCGGCCTGCTTGATCCGTCCATTCGCGCATCTCCGCGCACGCTGCGCCGCGGAAGAAAATCAACGAGAGCAGGAGGGATGCGGCGCGGCTCACAGGTGCGGATAGTAGGCCATGTAGGATGTGCCCTCCATCTCCTCGATGCGCATCCTGCGGTTCCGTACACGCTCGCCCCAGCTCTCGGTGAAGATGACTTCGCGCCGCGCGAGATTGTACCCGGTGATGAGCGAGGAATGCGAAAAGCTTTCCTTCGTCGGCCACGATTTCCGGTCGTTGAGATCGGGCTTCGGCAATGTTGCGGCAGGATCTTTTTGAAAACGCTCGGCGAATGCGCCGTGCAGGAAATCACGCTCCTGGCTCCAGTGCCGGAAGACGATGACGGGGATGCCCGCATCAATGGCCGCGCGCGCCTTCTCAAATTCAAACTGCGTGGTGCGCGCGAGCTTCAGCTTCGCAACATCCGCGGCGGCATCGAAGACTGCGCGGATGTCCGAGTGGTAGGTGCTGCCGAACTTGATGCCCGCCGCGCCCGCGTAGTCCTCCGTGTCGAGCCGCAGCCCGAGGAATTGCATCTCCATCGCGAGCGTCGCCACGCCGCAATACGCGCGATCACCCTGCGTGAAAATGGGCACGCCAGCGAGCAGGCGGTCGCCGTTCGGCGCGTTGACCACGCGCGATGCGAATGTGCGCGCTTGCTCCTCCCTTTTCCCGGAGCGCCGCAGCGCGCTGAGCGGGCTCATAGCGTCGGGCTCGGTGCGCGTGACGGTGAATTTCACGAGCTGGTTGTCGCGCAATGTGAGGCGCGTCCAGAGATCGCCGGTGTGAAAAATGAGCGCGTCCTGCTTCAGTAAGCCCTTGTCCACGAGCACCGCCTTCCGTCCCGCGTTGCCCGCGAGTGCGGCGAGTCCGCGCTCCACGTCCGCGGCGGCCTGTTTGTAGAGCGCGGTGAACTGCGGCCCCTTCGTCGCGGCCACGCGCTTTGCATCGGCATCCGGCACGAAGCCGAACCACGCGCCCGAATCGAGCATGACGACCGTGATGCCGGTGAGTTTTCCGCGCTCGAACACGCCGCGCACCGAGTATGCCTTGTGGCCGAACACGTCGCACGGCCCGGAGAAATTCCGGTGTTCCTCAGGCGCGGTCGCGGAGACCGCACCCCAGCCGGAGAGAAAATCGGGTGAGTCCCACAGCGCGGAATTTTTCAGCGCATCGGGCGCCGGAAAAGTGCGCGTCGCCGGGCGGAGGGGGCGTTGGAGCTGCGCGCACGCGGGATGCGCCATCGCGCACAGGAGGACGGCGGCGCAGAGCAGGCGGGCAAGGCGCGCGTTCACTTCGCGGGAGTGAAATCCACGCTCACTTCCTTGCCGCCCGACTTGCGCGCGGTGATGAGCGAGGATTCGTAGCGGACTGATCTTTCACCACCGGGAGACGTCTGCTTCGGCTCACCCGCGAGCGCCGTGATGTTTGCGATCACCTGCGCATAAAGTCCGCCTGGATTCGCCTTCGCGTTTTTCATTTTCCCCTCGTCGAACCGAACCGTGATCCGCCGCACGATGCCCGCCGAGCGTTCGGCGGAAATCTGCGACGCGGGAATTCCAAACACGACCGCCTCGGCGGCAAGATCGAGATTCTCGATGTCGCCCTTTTTTTCGGCGCGCACCTTCCACGGCCCTTTGAGTTCCGCGCCTTGCGCCCACGGGCCGTCGGATGCTGCGTATTTTTCAAAGGCCACGCCGACTGCACCGAAGATGCCGTTGCCGACGGCCTGCGGGACGGCGTGTGCGAGATTCGTGACGAGGAGCGCGGCGAAAAGGGCGGGGAGGATTGCTTTCATGCAGGGGAGAGGGCTTCACGAATGCTGTGCCCTCTGTGAGGGAAGTTCAAGGGCGAAGGCTGGACGCCCGGACGGGCCTACTTCGTCACGATCCAGACGTTCTGGTAGAAGACCGGATTGCCGTGCCCCTGGAGCTGGATTGCGCCGCCGCTCGGGTCTTCCTTTTTGCCGCCCCCGGTCGGGCCGGCGATTTCGGTCTTGTCGTGGATGAGCACGCCGTTGTGCTTCACGGTGATCACGGCGTTCTTCGTTTTCTTGCCGTCGCTGTCGAATTTTGCCGCGGTGAAATCAATGTCGTACGTCTGCCACGCGAGCGGCGGGAAGCACATGTTCACATCCGGTTTGGTCTTCGAGTAGATGCCGCCGCACTCGTTGTTTTCGCCTTTGAGCCCGAAGGAATCCAGCACCTGCACCTCGTAGCGATCCTGCATGTACACTCCGCTGTTCGCGCGATCCTGCCCTCGTCCGATCGGCTTGAAGGGCAGCAGGAATTCGACGTGCAGCGTGTAGTTCTGGAAATCGGCGCGCTTCGTCTTGCTGCCGGATGCGAGGATCTTGCGGCCGAGTTCATCGAGGTGTCCGCCGGCCCATGCGTCCACATTTGAGCCGTCGAAAAGCACGACCGCATCCGCCGGAGGTTTCGCGCCGAGCGTCGGGCTCTGGCGATGCACTTTTTTCAAAGTGGACTTTTCGTTCACGCCCGTGAGCGTATCCTTCGTGAGCATGGCTTTCGCTCCGCCCGGCAGCGTGAACTCCACCTTCTCGCCGTCGCGTTTGCCCTCGATTTCGATCTTTGCGGACTTGTCCCAACCGTGGCCCGGCAGGCCGCCGTGATGCACGACTGCGCGGAATGTGTCGTTGCCGAGTGCGATCACCTGCACGCCGATCTTTGCGTTGTCGCCTTCGCCTGCAAACTCGCCTTGCAGATCAAAATCCGGCCCGGCGGCACGTGATTCCTCGGGGGTGAGATACGTGGAGGGCTTCGTTTTTGCATCAGCCGCAAACAATGCGGGCGCGAGCGTGAGAGCGAGCAGGGCGGGGAACAGGTGTCGTTTTTTCATGGGATGGGAGGGAAGTCTGCGCCGGGGGTTTCGCTGACGGCGAGGATGAATGTCGCGCTGCTTATCCACTTGCTTGGAAACCGATGGGAATCGAAGCGCGGAGCGCGACTCTGTGCTCCCGAATTCGTGTCACCTACTTTTCTGCGACGAGATCCGACACCGGACACGCTCGATGGCAGTGACGTGACGACGACACAGTTCGTGTCCGATTCCGGCTCGGCCCACACGAGCATCCCGGTCGATCTGCTGTGCCCGAAGGAACGCTCCGAGCATCCTTTTTCAAGTCCATCCGGCCCGAGCGCAAAGCCGATGCCGCGCCGTGCGCCGAGGCATTCCGTGTGGTTGCGGAGCATCGGGCGAGCAGTCTCCTCGCGGAGCGCCTTGCCAGCCAGGTGCATGAAGCTGTGGAGAAATGTGGCGACATCCTCCGCGCTGCAATGCGCGCCGCCCCACGGTGCGCCGAGCGCGCTGCGCGTCATGCCGAGCGGCTTGAAAATTTGGGCCGCGAGAAAATCCGCCAGCGGCGCTTGGCGCGATCGCAGCGCGTTGTTTTCGTCAAGCTGGTCCGGAAGGCCCGGTCGGGCTTCGGCGAGGGGGCGCTTTATGCCTGCGTTTTGATCGGATCAACTGCGCGCGTCGATCCGGATTCCGCGGACGTTCAGCCGCTACCGCGGCACGTCGCACTTGGTGAGCTTCACCATCTCATCCCATCCGGCGCAGTCGCCGAGGATGTCGATCTGCGCGCCCTTTGCCATGCGGACTTCGGTGCCGTCCTTCGGGATGAGGACGAGGATATTTCCCGCACCGACGCGATCCTCGCGGTAGCGCCATTGCGTGAGATTGAACGAGCACATCACCCAGCCCGGCGAGTTGGTGCCGCCGAGATAGATGAGCAGGCTCTTTCCATTTTCCGGATCGACCTTGTAGCCGGCCATCACGCCGCGCACGGCGATGCGCACGCCCTTGTAGGTCTTGTCGGCGCGCGAGCGGTCGGCGCCGTATGCGCGCAGCAATGTCTCGCTCGGGACGATGCTGCCGGACTCGGCACGCGTGATGGGCACGTTGGCGTTTTGCAGGCGCTCGATGGATTGCTTCACGGCGACCGCGTCGTCGAGCCGGCCATCCACCGT
The DNA here is from genome assembly GCA_014189875.1 of Verrucomicrobiota bacterium. Lineage (GTDB taxonomy): Bacteria > Verrucomicrobiota > Verrucomicrobiia > Chthoniobacterales > Chthoniobacteraceae > SXWH01. The sequence continues at coordinate 8,145 of BJFP01000074.1, forward strand.
GAGCTGTTTCTTCAGCTCGATGAGCTTCGGCAACGCCTCCGAGACGGTCCCGGAGACGAGGTCGTTCATTTTTGTGAGCGTCGTCTGCTGGAGTGTGCGGAGCGTCTTCGGCTCCTTTGTAAAATTCTGCTCGGAGAGAGCCTGCTCGGAACGGAGGCGCGTGCGCTCATCGCGCACCGTGATCGCGCCTTCAAGATCCGTGGCCTTCTGGAACTGGATCTGCAATTCGCCGAGCTGGTTTTCGTATTTGGAAAGGATGTCGCGGCGGACGTTCGCGATCCTTTCCTCAATCTTCTGCACCTCGCCTTCCGCAAGGCTTGGGCCACTGGGAACGGCCACGCGCTGGGCATGGACATGCGCGGTGAGGGCGATGAGCAAGAGGAGGCGTTTCATGTGGGGCGCGAAATAGAGTGCGGGGGTGCGTGATGGCAAGCATCGGCGTGAGAATCACGCGGAGCATCTTTGTGGGTAGGGCGGGAATCCTGCCCGGCCCTTCAGACGCGGAGCGGTGCTCGCATCGCGTAGCCTGCCGTGCCAAGCGAAGGTTTCCAGCGTGCAGGGATGCACACCGGTGTCCGGCAGGATGCCGGACACTGCGGGCTGGAAGCCCGCGCTCCCCATTCTGCAGAGCGTGTCGCGTGAACGGGGCGTCAACCATGCCCGCCGTGCCGGGCAGGATACCCGGCACAGCGGGTTGGAAGCTCGCCCTACCCGATGGCACGCGCATGACGCGCAGGTTCTGCAGATGGGTGCGCCTGCGACCTTTTTTTTCGCGCGGGAAGTTTTTTTCCGCACGTCAGCTCAGACGATCTTCAGCTCCGCGCCGGTGTTCGCGTCGTGGAGGCTGAATTTTTCGTGGTGATACGTGGGGTCGGGGCGGAAGGTGAGCTTGCCGGCGTACTTGCGCTCGATCTCGACGAGCAGTTCCTCGTCCTCCTTGCGGAGACGATCGAGGACGTGCGGGTGGACCTGGATGCGGATCTCGTGGATGTCCACGTAGTACTTCATCACACGGTGGAGGCCGCGCTGGATTTCTACGCTCAGGCTCATGGGGCTCTTCACTTTTCCGCGGCCATTGCAATACGGGCACGGCTGGAAGACGGAGCCGCTGATGCTCTCCTGCGCGCGCTGGCGTGTCATCTCCATGAGGCCGAGCGGCGAGATGGGCAGCACGTGCGTCTTCGCCTTGTCGCGGCGCAGGCAGTCGCGCATCCGCTGATAGACGGTCTGCTGATCCTTGCGGCTTTTCATGTCAATGAAGTCGCCGATGACGAGGCCGCCGATGTTGCGCAGGCGGAGCTGGCGCGCGATCTCGTCCACTGCCTCCATGTTCGTCTGGAAGATTGTTTTCTCCACGTCGCGCGCGCCCTTGTTGCGGCCCGTGTTCACGTCAATGGCGACGAGCGCCTCGGTCTCATCAATCACGATGTAGCCGCCGCACTTCAGCCACACCTGGCGGTGGAATGCGTCCTCGATCTGCTTCTGGATGCCGTAGCGCTCGAAGATCGGCACGGGCTCCTTGTAGTGCGTGATGCGCGAGACGCTGCGCTTGCTCACCTGGCCGACCATCTCCTGCATGCGCTTCACGCTGTGCTCGTCGTCACACACGACCTCCTCGATTTCGTCGGTGAGAAAATCGCGCACGGTGCGCTCGACGAGATCGGGCTCCTGGAAGACGCAGGCGGTCCCGCGCTTTTCCTTCATCTGCTGCGCGATGCTGTTCCACTGCTCGACGAGGTAGGCGATGTCGCGGATGAAATAGCGCGCCTTCTGGCCTTCGCCGACGGTGCGGATGATGACGCCCATGCCCTCGGGCACGCTGAGTTCGCGGAGGATTTTTCGGAGGCGTTCGCGCTCTTTCGGGTTCTCGATTTTGCGCGAGATGCCGCACTGTTCGCTGAACGGCATGAGCACAAGGAAGCGTCCCGCGAGGCTGATGTTCGTCGTGATGCGCGGGCCTTTCGTGCTGATGGGCCCCTTGGTCACCTGCACCAGCACTTCGCTGCCGACGGGGTAGATGCTCGGGATGTCCTTCGAGGTGATGCGCTGCTTCTGCTTTTTGTTCGTGCGCTCGACTTCCTCCACTCCGGCATCGAGCGCCGCGGGAAGCGCGTCCCAGAAATGCAGGAACGCATTTTTTTCATAGCCGATGTCCACGAACATCGCCTTGAGGCCCTGCTCGATGTTGCGCACGCGGCCTTTGAAAATGCTGCCGACGATGTTCCGTTCGTTGGCGCGCTCGACGTTGTATTCTTCGAGGATGCCGTTCTCGAGGAGCGCGACGCGCTTCTCCAGTTTTTCGACGGTGATGATGAGTTTGTTGCCAGTCTGGCGGGGTCCGAGTCCGATGAGTCGTTTCACTTTGTTGATTAGGGAAAAGGTTTTGTTGACGAGTTTGGTGAGCACTGGAGATGAGATTTAACGGTGGCCTGGGGTGGGTGGAGTCGTGGGATTGTTCTTGGATTTTCCCGCGCCGAGGATGCGCTGGAAAAAATTGGGTTTCGTCACGCGTCCGCGTGCGTCTGCGGCGGCGCGGACATCGGGGCGCGCGGCGTCGCGTCCGCCGGTGCCGGAGGATCGGTCGGGGCCGACAGTGTGATCGGAAGTCTCCTCATCCACGGATGCGACGCGGATGCCGGGCTTTTGGTCCATGCCCTTGAAGGTCGTGGCGACGAGCGTGCCGATGCCGCCCTCCTCCTTCAGGCTGATCTCGGAAATCTGCGAGAGGTTGCCGTGGAGGGGATCCAGCCATGCGATTTTCGGCGCGTAGCCGCCTTCGAGCGCGAGGCTTTCGCTGAGGATCTTGTGCGCGACCGGCGCGGCGACACCGCCGCCGGATTTCGCGCCCTGGATCATCACGCAGATTGCGTATTTCGGATTTTTGTAGGGAGCGAAGCACAGGAACCAGACGTGATTGTCCTTGATGCGCTCGCTGCCCTGCTTCCGCCAAAATTGCGCAGTGCCTGTCTTGCCGGCGACTTCGATGCCCTTGATGCGCGCCTTCGCGCCAGTGCCGCCGGCTTCGTTCACGACCTTCCACATTCCGAGGCGCACCGCCTCGATCTCCGCAGCGCTGAAGCCCATGCTTGGAAGGCTCGCACGCACCGTGGGCTCGACGGGAACGACGAGGTTGCCCTGCTCGTCGCGCACATCCTCGCCGGCGGAATCCACGAGCCGTGAGATGAGGCGCGGGCTGTATGAAGTGCCGCCATTTGCAGCCGTCGCGCAGACCATCGCCATCTGCAGCGGCGACGCGAGCACGGAGCCCTGGCCGATCGCGGTGTTCGCGATGTGGCCCCACGATTTCTCCTGGATGGACTGGCCGTGCGCGGCGAGCCAGCGCGGACCGGGCAGTATGCCCGGGCTCTCGCCGCTGAGCGGGAGGCCGGACTTCATGCCGAGGCCGAGCGCGTCGCCGATCTTCTCGTAGTTGATGAGCTTCGCGTCGCGGCCCCACTGGTAAAAGTAGGCGTTGCACGAGTTCTTGATCGCGCCGACGAGATTCAGGGGGCCGTGCGCGCCGCCTTTCTCCGCGATCCAGCACTTCATGAACTTGTTCCCGATCGTGACGCCGCCCGCGCAACTGTAGCTGCGGCTCGGCGCGAGTCCGCCGAGGAGCCCGGCGAATGCGGAGACGATCTTGTAAGTCGAGCCGGGCGCGAACGGCTGCACGGCGCGGTTCACAAGCGGGTCGGTCGCGTCGTCATCGAGGCGCTCGTAGTCCTCCGCGCTGATTTTCGGGATGAAGATGTTCGGGTCGTAGTTCGGCACGCTGGCCATCGCGAGCACGTCGCCATTCTGCGGATCCACGACGACGACCGCCGCACGGCCCACGCCGGCCTGTTTGAGCGTGCGTTCGACGATGGTCTGGATGCGCGCGTCAACCGTGAGATACACGTTGCTGCCGGGCGTCGGCTCGTCGCGCGAAAGCTCCGCGCCGATCTTGTTTTTTGCCGTGCGCTCGAGGACGCGCCTGCCGGGCTTGCCGCGCAGGTATTGGTCGAATGCCAGCTCGACATTCGAGCGTCCCTGCACATCTGGCTGGTAGAAATTGAAATCCTTGCTGTCGGCCAGCTTGTTGATGTCCTCAGGCGCGCCGACGTAGCCGAGGATGTGCGACGCCAGCGAGCCGTAGAGATACTCCCGCACAGGGCGCAGCGAGATTTCCACGCCGGGCAGGCCCATGTCGTTCTCGGAAATTTTTGCGACGGTTTTGAAGTCGGCATCCTCGAGGTAGCTGAACGGCACGTGCTCATTCGTGCGGAAGTGGCGTTCGAGCTGCCCGGCATTGTAGTCGCGCGCCAGCTTCAGTTTTTCAAAGCGCTGGATGACCGTGTCGTTCACGATCTCCACGATATCCGCCACCTTCACGTCGGCCTGCATTCCGTCGCGCGTCGTGCGGTAGTTCACCAGCGGCGCTTTGCCGCCGTTCAGTTCCCGGTAGCCCTCCAGCATTTGCGGCAGGTAAAAGTCCACGCCGTAGCTCGATCGGTTTGCGACGAGCGTGATGCCGTTGCGGTCGCGGATTTCGCCGCGCACGCTCGGGATGCGGACGGTGACCGAGGAGCTTTTGCGCACGCGGTCGCTCCACTTTTTTGCGTTCGTGACCTGCTCATGCCACAGCTTCGCGGAGAGCACGCCGAGCATCCCGAGCATGAATGTGCCGAGCACGTACACGCGGATCGCCGTGCTCGATAGAGCGCGCATTTTCAGGATTCGGCGGAGCATGCTCATGGGATCAGATCGCAGCGCGCCTCGATGTGAAGAGCCCGGCGCGGCGGCCGGCCCAGTTCAGGAAAAGGAAAAGCGGCGCGGCAAGGAATGCCGTGACGAGGGCGGTGCCGCCGATGCGCGTCCAGACTTCGCGCGGCCAGACGAGTGCGAACGGCTCGCGGCGGAAGGTGATGATGACGTATTCCACGAGCACGAGTGTAGCGGTGAGCACGCCCGCGGCCGCCGCGTGGATGAACCACAGGCCGCGCAGGTAGAGCGGGCGCAGTCCATTCATCATCCCGCCGATTCCCGCGTAGAGCAGGATGGTGCCGCCGAATGGAAAATCCACGCGCCCCTCGACGGGCATGAAGTGCATGCAGTCCCACATGAGCCCGGCGGTGAATGCGAGCACGAGCATGTTCCACACGGGCAGCGCCGCCGCGCCGCAGAGAAAAATGACCGGCATCAGCATGATCTGGCTGCCAAATCCGGGCACCGCGCCGACGAAATGCTGGAGCACGAGGCCGAGGAACATCGCTGCGATGAAGGCGATCGTGATCATTTTCAGGGAGACTTGGCGGCCCCTTTCATTCCGGTGATCACAAAGACATCCGAGAGCCCCGCGATGTCAACGGAGGGCTCGATGACGGCCTGTCCGTCGAGTTCGCGCGACTTTAACTCGACGATCTGCCCGATGAGGATTCCCGGCGGATACACGCTGCCCGCGCCGCTCGTGAGGATCTTCTGGCCTGCGCGCAGCGGTGCGAAGCGCGAGAGAAAATTCAGCGTCATCGTGGGCTGGATGCTGTTAGAGGTGCGCTGGCCACGCACTTCCACGCGCACGATTCCCTGTTCCTTCGATCCCGCGACAGAGCCGGCGACCTTGCAGTTTTCGTCCGAGATCAGGAGCACCGTGGCGGAGTGCTCGCTGAGGGTCATCACTTTTCCGACGAGCCCGTCGGGCGTGACGACGGCGAGCCCGGACTCGACGTGGTCGAGCGAGCCCTTGTCTATCACGATGGTGCTCCACCAGTTCGACGGGCTGCGTCCGATCACGCGCGCGGGCACGACTGCGAACGGTGAGCTGCCCAGGTAGCCGAGCGCGGACTTCATGCGGATGCTCTCAGCCTCGAAGCCGCGCAGGGCGAGGTTTGTGGCGCGGAACTCGTCGTTGCTGATTTTCAGCCGCTTGTTCTCGGCCTCGAGCTCGTCGAGCTTCTTCAGGCCCGCACGGTATTCCTTCCAGCGCGAATCCACCTGCGATCCCTTTTTCAAAAATGGGGACATGATCCCGAGAAATGCGCTCTGGAGCCGCTGGCGGTTGTGCGGGCTTAGGATGAAGACAAGCAGCAGCGCGAGGAGGAAGACGCCGATGGCGATGAGGTTTGCGCGACGGTTCATGGCGCGGCCCTCCGCAATGACGGATGGCGGTTAAAGAATGACGAAGCGTGACGCTGCATCGCAGCGGCGCGGTACCGCGGCTTTCTTTGCGCGGGTGCCTGTTGGCTCTGGGTCATCGGGGCGTGCGGCGGATTACCGCCACTGCCGATCCGTCGCGGTGACCTGCCGGAGGAATTTCATCTCGCTCAATGCGCGGCCGGTTCCTTCGGCCACTGCGCTGAGCGGATCCTCGGCCACATGCACGGGCAGGCCGGTCTCCTCGGATAGGAGGCGGTCCAGACCGCGCAGGAGGGCGCCGCCGCCGGCGAGCACGAGGCCTCGGTCCACGAGGTCGGCGCTCAATTCGGGCGGGCAGCGTTCCAGGGTCACGCGAACATTGTCCACAATGGTGGAAATCGGCTCCAGCAGCGCCTCGCGGATCTCCTGCGAGGTGACGCTCAGGGTCTTGGGCAGGCCGGCCACGAGGTCGCGTCCCTTGACCTCCATGGTCGTCTCCTTCTCGATCGGATAGGCGCTCCCGATCTTGATCTTGATGTCCTCGGCAGTGCGTTCGCCGATCATCAGGTTATAGGCCCGCTTCATGTACTGGATGATCGCCTCGTCGAGCTCATCGCCCGCGACGCGCACACTCCGGCTGAAGACAATGCCGGAGAGCGAGATCAAGGCCACCTCGGTGGTGCCACCGCCGATGTCTATGATCATGTTGCCTGCCGCATCCTGCACGGGGAGTCCGCAGCCGATGGCCGCGGCCATCGGCTCCTCGATGAGGAAGACTTCCCGCGCACCCGCGTGCAGTGCCGATTCTTTCACCGCGCGTTTTTCGACCTCCGTGATGCCCGAGGGCACCGCGATGACAACGCGTGGACGTGGTTTGAAAAGAGTGCGCTTGCCGTGGACCTTCTGGATGAAGTGCCGCAGCATCGCCTCTGTGACTTCGAAATCCGCGATCACGCCGTCCTTCAAGGGGCGAATCGCGACAATGTTTCCCGGCGTGCGCCCGAGCATCCGCTTCGCCTCGTCGCCGACGGCGAGCACCTTGCTCGTGCCCGCCTGCACGGCCACGACGGACGGCTCGCGTAGCACGATGCCGTGATCTTTGACGTAAACGAGCGTGTTCGCCGTTCCGAGGTCTATTCCGATGTCGTTGGAGAAAAGTCCAAGTAGGCCATTAAGCATCGCGCTTCCGAGAGTTGAGAAGGGGCGCGG
>BJFP01000075.1 GCA_014189875.1 Verrucomicrobiota bacterium
CGGTCACCGGACGATGTCCAACTTCTACCTGTCGCTGCTGCACGCCGTGGGCGACAAACGCGAGAAGTTCGGCGAACCCGATCGCGAACTCAAGGACATCGACACCGCCGGCCCGCTGGCGGAGATTTTGGCGTAGCCCTTCAGGCCAGATGGCATTGGATTCCCGCACGCAAAGCGGAATCGAACCGGTGATCTGGCTTTGTGAAAGCGCATGGCTCCGTCCCTCGCGAATATCACTGACCTGATGCAATCCGTTTCAACAACCCGTAGGAATGAACCCAGCCCCCTCTCTCCCCGGTGCCGCTCCCCGCTCTGACGGTTTCCGGTGCGGCGGGCGCGAAAGCAAATTCCTTCTAATGCAATGCCACCCGGAAGATTGATTCACCGGGCTCCACCCTGAACAAAATCCAAATCATCCATGACTCATACCGCCGCACACTCCGACGCCCGTCCGAGTGCTGGCCGTTTCCGGTGCGGCGGGCGCGAAAGAGATTTCCTTGCAGTGATCCGCGGGTTCTTTTCGCTGAAGCCCGTGGCCTTCCTCGTGCTGTCCACATCCCTGCTCGTCGCCGACGAAAAGCCGAACCCGGCCAGTTTCGATTTCTTTGAAGCATCGATCCGGCCCGTGCTGGTCGATCAGTGCTATTCATGCCATTCGGTCGAGGCGGAGAAGAAGAAGAAATTGCGTGGCGGACTCTACCTCGACAGCCGGTCGGGGGTTCACAAGGGCGGCGACAGTGGGCCTGCGGTGGTGCCGGGCAAGCCCCAGGAAAGTCTGCTTGTGAAGGCGCTGCGGGGAAAGGACGATTTGTCGATGCCGCCGAAACGCCTTCTGCCTGCGAGTGTGGTGGCCGACTTTGAACGCTGGATCGAAATGGGTGTCCCGGATCCGCGCGATGAGACAGAGACGAAGACGGCGGCCAGGATCGACATCGAAGCCGGGCGGTCCCACTGGGCCTTTCAGCCATTTTCAAAGCCGATGCTGCCGGCGGTCAGGAACAGCACCTGGGTTCGGACCCCGATCGATGCGTTTGTCCTCGCGAAGATGGAAAAGGCCGGCATGGACCCCGCCCCGGAAGCGGATCGACGCGTGTGGCTTCGCCGGGTTTACCTCGATCTGATTGGATTGCCGCCCACTCCCAAGGAACAGTCGGCCTTCCTGAGCGACCACTCGGCCCAGGCATTCGAACACGTTGTCGATGACCTGTTGTCTCGTCCGCAATACGGCGAACGCTGGGCGCGCCATTGGCTTGATATTGCCCGCTATGGGGAGTCCATTGGATACGAAGCGGACACCCAGATTCCGTTTGCCTGGCGGTATCGCGACTACGTGATCCAGGCCTTCAACAACGATATCCCGTTCGACCAGTTCGCCATCGAGCAGTTGGCCGGGGATGAGTTGCCCGACTTCGATTCGCGAACGCAGATCGCGACGACGTTCCTGAGGTTGGCGACATACAGCAACGAGGGACTCTTGGGACAACAGAACACCCTGGATGACACGCTGGGGATGGCGATTGGCGCTTTCCTCGGGCTGAACATCCAGTGTGCCCGCTGTCACGATCACAAGTTCGAGCCGCTGCAACAGGCGGATTATTATGGGTTGATGGCCGTCTTTGGTGGGGTCAATACGAGCGGATCCCCCATCACGGTCGGAAACGAACGGGAACGGGCGGAAATTGCCAAGGCCCTCGAGGTGTGGAAGGAGGAATACAAGACGGTCCACTCCCGCTACGATTCGCTCCGTGCCGAGATTCTGTCGCGTGCAGAGGCCATGCGTGCCAAGCTCAAGATCGGTCTCAACGCGAAAGAGGTGGGAGAATATGTGGCGGCGTTGCAGATGCCCATCGACAAGCGAACGCAGGGACAGCTCAACCAGTTCGACGAGCAGTTCGAAGGGGTGACCCAGCGTCTGAAGAAGCTGGCTGATGCCGTCGGAGCGCTGGCCACGGAGGAGGAAAAGGCCGAACTGGCCAAGCTCGCCCCCGGGTGCGAAAAATTCCGTGCTCGCAAACCGGAACTGACGCGGGCCAACGCGGTCAGCGGCGGTGGCTCAGGACCGTACAGGGGGAGCACTTCGAAGAGCGGATTGCCGCAGGTTCATGTGCTCATTCGCGGCGAGCCCACGAATTTCGGACCACCGGCGGAAATGCGTGTGCCGAAGTTGCTCGGCGATGGGCCCAAGGACTTGCCCAGAACAACCAAGGCGAAGACGCCCGGTCGTCGGCTTTGGTTTGCCCAGTGGATGACCCGCGAGGCGAGACCGCTTCTGGCTCGCGTCTTGGTGAATCGTGTTTGGCAGTACCATTTCGGACGCGGCTTCATGCCCAACGCCAACGCGTTCGGCCTCACGGGGGGGACGCCGAGTCATCCCGAGTTGCTCGAATGGCTGGCTTCGAACTTCGAAGAAAACGGGCTCAAGCTGAAACCGCTGCATCGACAGATCGTCCTCTCATCGGCCTATCGCCTCGCGGCGAAGCACCCGCGTGGCGAGGCCGACCCCGGCAACGAACTGCTGGCCCGATGGGAGCCCCGAAGGTTGGAGTCGGAAGCGATCCGCGATTCGCTCCTTGCCGTCAGTGGCCGGCTGAATCTGGAAATGGGTGGGCCAAGTTTCCTGCCGCCGATCGATCCGGAGGAAGTGATTCTCATACCTAGCGGATCCCCGTCGAAAATCGGCTGGGAAAAAGCGGATGAATCCGAGGCATCGCGGCGAAGCGTCTATGTTTTTGTCAAGCGGTCGTTGCCTTTGCCCGAACTCCGCCTATTGGGGATGGCCGACTCGAACGTGGTCACTCCCAAACGCGATGTGATGACCACGGCCATCCAGGCGTTGGTCTTGTTCAACGGCCGCCTCGCTCATGAGCAAGCGGGGGTTCTGGCGAAACGGATCGTTTCCGAGGCGGGCGCGCGTCCGGAAGACCAGGTCCGGGCGCTATTCGGGCTGGTGTTGTGCCGGCCGCCTTCGACGGAAGAGCAGAAGCTGCTGGTCCGCTACCTGGCCGAACACCCCCGCGCCACCCAGCGTGATGCGAGCGATACCCCGCTCGCCTTGCAATCGCTGTGTCTGATCATCCTGAACACGAACGAATTTGTTTACATCAACTGATAAGATTCCATGAACTTCGACCCTTACAGACAATCACGGCGGGAATTCCTCAGCCAGGCAGGCAACGGTTTCTTCGGCGCGGCGATGACCTACATGCTGGCCAGCGACGGCACTCTTCGTGCGGCCCCCACAACGAACCCGGTGCCGACGTTGCCCGCCAAGGCCAAGGCGTGCATCTTTCTCTTCATGGTGGGCGGTCCAAGTCATATTGACACCTTCGACCCCAAGCCCGCGCTCGTCCGCCTCCACGAAACGAAACACAATTTCCCGGCCTATGGGCCGATTGCAGCCAAGTCAGGTGTTCTCAAAGGTTCCCCGTTCCACTTCTCGCCGCACGGCCAGTCGGGCATCGAAGTTTCCGAACTGTTCCCACGTTTGGGCGCTTGTGTCGATGACATGGCCATTATCCGGGGTACGTTCGCCAGTTCGGATAACCATAATCCGGCCACGTTACAGATGACGACGGGGACCATTCGCCAGGGAATGCCCGGCATCGGTTCATGGATCTACTATGGGCTGGGGACTGAGAACCGAAATCTTCCAGGCTTTGTGGTCTTGCTCGACTCTCCGCCTTATTCTGGAACTCTGGCCTGGAGCACATCGTTCTTGCCCCCTCGGTTTCAGGGAACGGTGTTTGGCAGGGGCAATCGCCCCGTCGCGAACACGCGTTCGGCTTCGAATATTCCCGAGGACGAGCAGCGGCAACAACTCGATGCGCTCAATGCGCTCAATCGCAGCCACCTCGCCACTGCGCCGCATTTTCCCGAGCTGGATGCCCGCATCGCCAGTTACGAACTCGCGTTTGCCATGCAGAGAGACGCTCCCGAGGCGGTCGATCTCTCAAAGGAATCGGCCGAGACGCTCGGCCTGTACGGCATCGGCAACGATCCAAAGAGTTCGAAGCCCTTGCCCTCGGATTCGTTCGGTCGCGACTGCCTCACCGCCCGACGGCTCGTCGAACGAGGTGTGCGTTTCGTACAACTGTTTCACGGCAAGCACCCGGGGTGGGACACCCATGGCAACAATGACGGCGGCCATCGAACCATGTGCGGCCAGACGGATCAGCCAATCGCCGGCTTGCTCACCGATCTCAAGCGTCGCGGCATGCTCGAAGAAACATTGGTGGTGTGGGCGGGCGAGTTTGGACGGACTCCTCTCGCGGAAGGAAGTGGCCGCAATCATCACTCTTCCGGCTTCACGACCTGGCTTGCCGGCGGCGGCATCCGGGGCGGCGTCGTCCACGGCGCGACCGATGAACTTGGTTACGCCGCGGTCGAGGGGCGCACCTGTATTCACGACTTGCACGCCACCATCTTGCATCAGATGGGACTGGACCACGAACGGCTTACTTACCGCTATAACGGCCGGGATTTTCGCCTGACCGACGTCGGAGGGAACGTGATCCGGGAAATCATCGCGTAAGTTCGTAAAGTCATGCCATTGACAAACAACGGCCTGAACGAGAGAGAAAGCATATGCTCATGAAACTACCTGTTTGTCTGACTGCTCTGCTTGTCTTTTCGGCGATCTTGGAGTCTGCCCAAGCGCAGCCGGCTCCGAAGGAAGCATTCGTGGTCGAAAAAATTCCGGACGGGCTGCTCATCGCCGCCAAACCGGAACTGGCAGGAAAGACGAAGGCCTGGGTCTGGTATGCGCCGGCCCACATGGTTGCAGGAGAAGCCGAGAGGTGGATGGTCGAACAATTTCTCGCGGCCGGGATTTCGGCGGCGGGAGGCGGCGCCTCGGATAACGGCGGACCAGGCGCAATCAGAAAGATGAACGCCTTCTACACAGAAATGACGGAAAAGCGTGGCTACTCAAAGAAGCCGATCATGCTCGCCCGAAGTCGAGGCGGCTTGGCCTGTCTCGGTTGGGCGGTCGAACATCCCGACAAGGTCGGTGCCTTCGCGGGGATTTATCCTGTTTGCAACATCTTGGGCTGGAGTGACGTCAGCCTTGGCGCCTACGGACTCAAGAAGGACTCCTCTCCCGAGCAACTCAAGGAATTCAATCCCGTCGATCGCCTCAAAGGGCTTGCGCAAGCGAAAATTCCGCTCTTTGCCGTCCACGGCGATAACGACACGGCCGTTCCGCTTGAGTTGAATTCCGGATTGGTCAAGGAACGCTACACCGCGCTGGGCGGAACCATGGAACTCCTTGTCGCACCCGGAGCGCCCCACGGCACGTGGAAGCGCGAGGGCGTGCAAGGCGATGGCTTTTTCCGGTGTCAGGAACTGGTGGATTTCGTGAAGTCCCACGCCCGGCCGAAGTGACCGGCGAAAGATTCAACGATGAACTCGACGAGCAAGACATCCCCCCTCTCTCCCCGGCCCCGATCCCCGCTCTGGCCGTTTCCGGTGCCGCCGGCGTGAAAGCGGTCGAAAGGAAATTCCTGCTGTCATGATTTTTCCCTAAGGCATCTTGCCCCCAAGGCATATCCGTAATGATTCCATCACTCATGCGATTTCCCCGCCTTCCACTTCACTCGTTCGCCATCGCAATTCGCATGAGATCTGAGCAAAGTGGCCGCGTGGCCTCGGGAAGGAGTTCCTCCGGACGTCGTGTGCCGGGCCTCGGAATCGCAGTCATCGCGGTGATGCTTGCGGCGCTCGTACACACCAAGGCCGGGGCGGCCTCCCTTTCCGAGACGATTGATCGCGAAATCAAGGCGGTCTGGAGCAGGGAAAAGCTCACCCCACCGGAGCGTTCCTCGGATGCGGCGTTCCTGCGCCGCATCTACCTCGACCTCGTCGGCATGATCCCGGGCTGGGAGGAAACGACGACGTTTCTGGCCGACACCGATCCGCAGAAGCGGGCAAAATTGATCGACAAGCTGCTGGCGGACCCGCGTTACGGACGCCACCAAGCGCAGGTGTTTGATCTGGGCATGCTGACGCGCGATCACAAGCTGGTGGACGGGACGGTTGGACATCGCACTCGCGGCAGGTTCCGCGAATGGCTGGCCAGGCAGTTCGAAACCAACGAACCCTACGACCGGATTGCCGCGAAGATTCTCCAGGCCGAGGAGGATGGTTCGCAGCTCTATTTCGCCGTTTACGCGAATACGGATGAGATGGTCGCCGCCGTCTCGCGGTTCTTCCTCGGCACGCAGATTCAATGCGCGAAGTGCCACGACCATCCGTACGAGACGTGGACGCAGAAGGACTATCATGGCATGGCTGGCTTCTTTGCCCGCACCGTGTCCATGGAAGTTCCGGGGAAACCTGAGGTCACCAATCAAAAGGGGAAACAGTATCTGGTCGGTGAGAAGGAGGTCGGTGACGCGCTTTTTTCCCTCGAAGAAATCGACCCGAAGACCAAGAAGAAAAAGACGATCCCCATCAAACCGAAGTTTCTCAAAGGCGATGAGTTGAAGGAACCGGAAACGCCGCAGGATTACGTCGAACCGAAGCTGAAACCCAATGAATTGCCGCCGAAGCCGGCCTTTTCGCGGCGCCAGAAATTCGTCGAGTGGATGATTGGGAAGGACAATCCGTTCTTCGCGAAGGCCGGGGCCAACCGCGTTTGGGCCCAGTTCATGGGCCGCGGTTTTGTGCATCCGGTGGACGACTTCACCTCGGCCAACACCCCAAGTCATCCCGAGTTGCTGAAGGCAATCGAGACCGAATGGGTTGCCCACAAGTTCGACCTCAAATGGCTGATCCGCGAAATCGTCAACAGCCACGCCTATCAGGCCGCCGAGCTGGGTGACGTCAAGGATGCGTTGCCGAAGTTCTTCGAGCGCGCCCCGGTTCGTCCGATGAGCGTCGAGGAACTGACGTCGTCGCTGCAGATTGCGATGGGACTGGGGGTCGAGGCGGCACTCAAGACGGAGCCAAACCAGCAGATGTTGCAGCACCTCGGCAAGCCGACCGACGGTCAGGGGCGCTTCCAGGGAAGCCTGACGGAGCATCTCTTTTTCCACAACGGCGATGGTTTCCGCGGGATGTGCAAGCCCGGCAAAGGCAACCTGGCCGAACAGTTGCTCAAGGGCACCGAGGATTGGAGCAAGAAGGTGGAGCGGATGTTCCTGTCGGTCCTGAGCCGCCCGCCCGCCGCCGAGGAGCGCGAGCGATTCATCCAATACCTAGGCGCCGACGGGAACGACCCGAAGCTGGCCGCCCAGCGCATTGAGGATGCCATGTGGGTGCTCGTGAGCAGCTCGGAATTTCGATTCAACAAGTGACCGCCCGAAACACATCCCAAAGCACACCTCCATGATTCAATATCTCCATCAGCAACATCACCTCAGCCGCCGCAGCATGCTCAAAAGCACGCTCGTCACCGCGGGCGGAATGGCCGTGGCGAACTGGGGCGCGCTCACGCACTCGCAGACGCTGGCCGCGGAAGTGAAGCGCTCGGGCAAGCGCTGCATCATGCTCTACATGGCGGGCGGCGTCAGCCAGATCGACACGTTTGACATGAAGCCGGGGCGGCCGACCGGCGGCGAGTTCCGCCCGATTCCAACCAAGGTCCCTGGCATTCAGGTCTGCGAGTTTCTGCCGAACATCGCACGCCATGCCGACAAGCTCGGAATCATCCGCAGCATGCGGACGAAAACGCCCGATCACGGCCCCGGCGGCTATTACATGCACACGGGTTACCATCCGGGCGAGCGCTTTCCGCACCCTGAAGTCGGCGCGATGATCGCCAAGTACTGCGAGAACCCGGAGAGCGACCTGCCGAGCTTCGTCAAAATCGGGTCGAAGAGCGGTGTTTACGGCGCGGGTTATCTTGGCCCGCAGTACGAGCCGTTTGTCACCGACGACGACGGCAAGCTGCCGGGGTTCGCGAATCCTTCCGTATCGCCGGAGATTATGGGCCGGCGCGGCGAGTTGCTGAACTTCATGGAAAAGCGATTCGCCGAGCAGTGTTCCGGTGACCCGTTCGCCGCTCATCGCTCGGCGGAGCTACGGACGATTCGCCTGATGCGAGCCCGCCAGACGTTCGACGTCAGCGCCGAGTGGGAGAAGGCCAAGGACCGCTACGGCGACAGCAAGTTCGGGCGCGGATGCTTCACCGCGCTGAAGCTGGTCGAGGCCGGCGTGTCGTTCGTCGAGGTCGCGCACGGCAACTACGACACTCACAATGACAACTTCCCCTGGAACAAGGCGAACTTCGCGGTCATGGACCCCGCCTGGGGTTCATTGATGGACGACCTGACGCAGCGCGGCTTGTTGCAGGATACGCTGGTCGTGTGGACGAGCGAGTTTGGCCGAACGCCAGCGATCAACGTCCGCGCCGGCCGCGACCACTACGGTCGAGCGTGGACCGTGGTTCTCGCCGGCGGCGGCATCAAGGGCGGCCAGCATTACGGCTCCACCGACCGCGATGGTTTCGAGGTCGCGGAGAATCCCGTCGGCGAGGCGGATTTGCTGGCGACCATTTACAAGGCCATGGGCGTCAATCATCGGGCCAAGCACTATCTTGGCTCGCGTCCGATCTGGGTCACACCGGAGGGCTCGACGCCGATCAAGGAGTTGGTGGGATAACCGGGCGGCTGGCCACGACGAAAGCTTGCCATGGCTGATTCATTTGCCAACGTCAGTATCCTGTATGCGCTCCCCTGGAACACCGACGTTGTCTCCGCCGTCGCGTTCATCGGTAACGACAAGGTCGCGGCCGCAAACCGACGCGGAGACATCCTGATCTGGAACCTCCCGGCGACCGGCGACAAGACCCCGGATCCTGCTCGGCGGCTAATCGGACACACTGGCCCGGTCAATCGGCTCCTCGTGAGTGCGGACGGCAAGACGCTGATCTCTGCGAGCAACGATCGGACCGTGAAATTCTGGGACGCCCTCAAGAGCGACGGCAATCCCGGCACGATTTTCATGAACGACGGCTACAAGTTCGTGGGTCCGACCGAGGGGGTTGCCAAGCTGCCGGTCCTGCCGTCGCCAATTACCGCAAAGGTCGTCGAGCAGAAGCCGATCCGCGAATTCACGGGGCACAAAGAGTGGATTTGGGGCCTCGCCCTTTCCCGCGACGGTAAAACGTTGGTCAGCGGCGACGATGCGAAACAGGTGATCCTGTCGGACGCACAAACGGGCGCCGAACAACGCCGCTGGAAGGTAAAACATTGGGTTCGCTCGCTCGACATTTCCCCGGACGGGAAGCTCGTGGTGACGGCCGAGCAATTCCCCTTTATCCGCGATGGGGATACCGACGTCGGCCTGCACGGCTGGGACGCCCAGACGGGCGAGATGAAGTTCGATGCCACCAAACAGTTCGAAGCCAGCAAAGTGCTCAACGTCGGACCGACTTCGTTTCGATTTTCCGACAACGGGAAACATCTGGCGGTCTGCATGGGCCACATTGACCGCGATGGGCCGGCGGGAAAGGTGTTTCTCCTCAACCCCACGACCGGCGAGAAGGTCCGCGAACTGACGCCGTCACATGTGCGAGGAGCCACCGATCTGGCCTTCCACCCGGACGGCCAGCACCTCTTTACGTGCGGTCGCGACCGCGTGGTGAAGGCGTGGCAGCTTAGCGATGGTGCGCAGGTTCACGAGATCAGCCTCGCGATTGGAGACAAGAAAAAGCAGGGCCCATTCACTCCAACGCTCCACGCCATTTCGATCTCTCCCGACGGTAAATTGTTGGCCGTCGCCGATAGTTCTGGCCAAGTGGTGGTCTGCACGCTCGAAGATCGCAAGAAATGAGAGTGAGTCGCAAAAGCTGATAGTGTCTCTTTTCAGGTGCGATGCGTTCGGGCAGTGGCAGCGCGGCGATAGCCCGGCGGATCAACCCGTAACCCCTCACTCCCTGACGCCCATCCGCGTTCTGACCGTTTCCGGTGCGGCGGGCGCGAAAGCAATTGGCTGGCAGTCAGGCCCTGTCGGAACTGCGAATTTCGCTCATGTGTGAGAGCCGCTCCGTTTGGGTATTCTGATGCTACAGACGCCGATTGAATGCCATCCCCAGCAGTTCCTTGGGAGTCGCATGGCTTCTTCAACAAGCATCCGTGGCAAACCTTGACCCTCCTCGCCGCCGACCGTTTCTTGGTGGAGCAAGACCTCCTCAAGGGCGAACCGACCCTTGCCGCGCCCAGCAAATGGTAGAGCTTGGTGAAGGGGAAATGAGAACGGAAAAACCGGACAGGCTCGGCTTTGAATTTTTTTCGCCAACCACTGGCTGTCGCAGGATTTCATACACCCTGGCTGATTGAAGATTGACGTTGCCTCCGGGTGCCAGACATTGGTCGCGCTCGATATCCAAAGCCCCCCAACCAAATTTATGGAACCACTGTTCAAGTTCTCGTTGCTGTTCATAGGCTGCCTGCTGATGCTGGACGGCCACAGTATCCATGCCCGGGGTGACGAACCCGCGAAGCCCAACAAGTTTGCAAATGCCTGGGTGCCGGAAGGCAAGCCGCTGCGGGGCATCCTGCATTTCGACGGCAGGCAAGCGGGAAACCCCAAGCCTTGGCAGCCCTTCTGCGAGCGTCATGGACTGGTGTGGTTTCCCTTCGGGCGCGATGGTGACGTCGCCTTGATGGATGAGAAGTTTCGAGCGGAAGTCGCCGCGGAACTGAATCATCCGGAACTCGTCAACGCCCCGGTGATCCGCGTGGGACTCTCGTCAAACGGCGGCTTT
Source organism: Verrucomicrobiota bacterium (assembly GCA_014189875.1). GTDB lineage: Bacteria > Verrucomicrobiota > Verrucomicrobiia > Chthoniobacterales > Chthoniobacteraceae > SXWH01. Next base: position 10,709 of record BJFP01000075.1, read on the forward strand.
ACGATGCTGCTTGCTCAACAGCACCCGGATCGCATGTTGGCGTGTGTGGCCCATCAGCCGTTGCCGCCCTGGGCCAAGGGAAATGAGAGCTTCAACTTCAACCGGATGACCGAAACCAATTCCTCGCTCGTCGGCAAACCACACGACATTTCGCAAGCGTTCCGCGTGCCGTGCATCCAGCAGGCAGGCGAGAACGATCCGGTGTGCGGCACTATCATGGCATATGGCCTCGACCATTACGCTCGCAGCCAGCAAGCGCCTTGGACCTATTTCTGCCTGCCTCGCGGCGGGCACGGCAACGTGCTACCAAACGAGTTGTTGATGGCCTGGCTCGACGGCGTCATCGCTCAGCGACTTCCCGCCGATGTCGATCTTTCCAAAGGACCGCCCAAGCTCAACGACATCCGGATCGAAGCCGGTTGGCTGGCCAACCCGCACACGTTGGAAATCGCCGAGTTCGCGAAGTATGACGGCGATAAGTCCAAGGCCGCCTGGTTGCCGAATGAAGCGAGCGCCCTGGCATGGAAGAAACTGGGCGTAGCCATGCCTTTCGCACTCCCCGAGCAATCGGTGCGGATGCCTTCCGGGCTGATCGACAAGTTGGCGATCCACGACCCCAAGTCGAATCGGGTCGTGCCGTCGGACTCGGTCTATGGCGAGCCGTGGAAGGTCATCGCGAATCTGAAGCCGGGGGACGTGGGTTGGAAGGTGTTTCCCAGCGCCGGCCCGGTGGCCGTGATCGGCAAGGTGCCCGAACTCGTTCGCGGCTGCGACTGGATCAAGCCCGACAATGCCTCCCTGGCCTTTGCGGGCGAGGTGTTGATGGAATTCACCGTGACCGACAAGGCAACCGTCTTCGTGGCCCACGACGAGAAGCTCGCTAAAAAACCGGCTTGGTTGGCGGACTGGAAGGACACGGGAGAGTCGTTGCAAGGCGGATTTCTGGGGAATGAACGCAGCTTCCGGATCTTCGCGAAGGAATTTCCCAAAGGCGAGACTGTCAAACTCGGCCCGAATGGTCCGAAATTGGAGACTCAGGAAAAGTCAAAGTTGGATCCGTGGATCTACCTGACGATCGTAAAACACGGGAAACAAGGGTAACTACAAACATCTGACAGGAGAAATATCCATGAATCGATTATTCACAATCTCGTTGCTGTTCCTTGTGTGCCTGACGATGTCTTCGACCTTCGCCCCGGCGCCAGGCGCCGATGCGAAGGCTGTGGGCGCACCGGACGAAGTCGCGGCGCGGCGCCTGATGCTGAAGTGGATCAAGGACAACAACCGCGACGCGGAGTGGAAGGACATCAACGGCGGAGCGCCCATCACAGCGGAACAGATTCTGATCAAGGCGGAACCCACCTTACCCCACCTCTGGCAGGTGACCGTGCGTTTCAAGAAGGGTGGAAGCTTCGGCCTCCACATCGAAAAGGCCACCGGACGGATTCTGGTGCCGGTGGACTAGAGCCATACCCGCTCTCTCCCCGGCACCGTCCCCCTGTCCAGCCTGCCACAGAAGTCGGGCGCGGAAGCAAATTCCTTCTAATGCAATGCCACCCGGAAGACTGATTCACGGAACTCTCCCTGAACATATCCAAGTCCGCGTTTTCATCCATGACTCATATCTCCACACCCGCTGACACCCGCCCGCATTCTGACCGCTTCCGGTGCGGCGGGCGCGAATGCAATTTCCCGGCAGCCATGCTGAAAACGATTGTCGGGATGTGTCTGCTCATGTTCGCTGCGGCCGGAGGAGCCCGGGCCGCGGATGAGCCCGCCGAGACGCTGACCAGGTTGACGGTGGAGCGCGCGCGGGAGCTGGCCGCGAACAAGGGGGATCTTCGGCTCCCTAAAGTTGCCAGCCTCTCCCCGGAGGCGGCCGCGGAACTTGCCAAGCTCGATGGCCGGCTCTTTCTCGATGGCCTGACGGAGCTTCCTCTCGACGTGGCCCGGGCACTGGTTCCCTTCAAGGGCCACATGATCCTCGGCGGATTGACGTCGCTCCCCGAGGAATTGGCAGCCGTCCTCGGATCGCGGGCAATCGGCAACACGCACTTGAATGGCTTACGGACGGTAGATCCGGCCTCAGCCAGCAAGTTCGACTCGCATCGAGGGTCGCTGTATTTCGACGCTGTCAAGTCGATGTCCGACGAGACCGCTGCAGCCTTTGAATCCTATCGTGGATCTTCCCTGGTTTTGGCGAACCTGTCCGACATCTCTGACAAGGGGGTGATCTCGTTGGCAAGGCACAAGGGGGATGTGCTCGTGCTCGGCATCACCACGCTCTCACCCAAAGCGGCAGCCGTCCTCGGGCAGCGCAAAGGGAAAATTAAGCTTCGCAGCCTGACTTCCCTCTCCGATGAGGCGGCCAAGAACCTGGTTCAACACGACGCCGACCTGACTCTTACCAAACTCACCGAGATTTCGGCGGAGGCAGCCGAACTCTTGCGTTCCAAAAAGGTCGATCTGCCCAAGAGCCTACGCCAATGAGAACCATCGTCGTAGGCTCCTTCCCTTCGGCCTTGGCTGGAAATCTTTCCTGCAAAGCGAGCCGATCGTGTGTCGCATCAGTCGGCATCCGGCGGGATCGCATGCCTCTCTCCCTCACGTCAAAGGAGGATTTGAAGCGATGCCGTTTTCCATTTAGCGTCCTTGCGCCGGCCTCGATTTCCCACTGACCCACGAATAAACCCAACTCCAAATCATGAACCCATTCCATCACCTCAATGACCGTCGCTCATTCCTCAAGGGCGTCTCACTCGGCACCGGAGGGCTTCTGCTCGCCCCGCTCTTGCAGAAGATCGCCGCAGCCGCGGACGGCAATGTCACGCCGTCGAAACGGGTGATCTTCTTTGTGTTCGACAATGGCTTCAAAGACGATGGAGCCGTCCCTGTAGGCACGGAGCTGGTCTCCGACAAGACGCGGCAGTTCTCTCTCAAGGGGCACAAGCTGCCTCTCGACATCGAGCCGTTCGCACCGTTTCAGGATCGAATGACGCTTCTGCACGGCCTGCGGTCCCATACCGCAGTGGACCACGGCGGCTTCTTCGCCGCGCTTTCCGGGAGTGCGGGCAACAAGCACACTCCCCAAGCCGAATCGATCGATGCCGCCATCGCCAAGATCGCGCCGGGCGTGTTCCCGCTGTTGCACCTCGGCATCGGTGGAGGCACGACGGCGTACTGTTGTTCGGCCTGGGGCAAGAATCGGCCGATCGCGGCGCTATGCCGACCCGAGCTGGCGTACGAGTCGCTGTTCGGCAACGTCGGCGCGACGCGGAACGACTTTGCGGCCCGGAAGAATCTGCTGGACTTCGTGACGCGCGACGTGCGGCGGCTCAAGGCGGAGATTGTCGGACCCGAACGAGAGTTGGTGGACTCCCACCTCGATGCGATAGAATCGCTCTCCAAGCGAGACGGGCTGCTCGCGAACAAATTCGATACGGGAGCGTTGAAGAAGCACGCCCCGAAGTTAGAACCGGCGAGGACCATGACCGAGACCGTGGCGGCACAGTGCGACATCGCGGCGGCCGCGCTGCTGGCGGGGCTTACCAACGTGGTGACGATCACGGCGGGTCTCTGCGGCATCGCGCAAAACTATTCGGGCATCTCCGACGTCCACCCGCACGGAATCGGTCACGGCCTCTTCGACATCCTCTCGAAGTATCACAACTTCCTGGCCACGCAGGCGGCACGGATGCTGACGAAGCTGCAGGAGACGAAGGAAGGCACCGGCACGATGCTGGACAACACCCTGCTCGTCTTCATGAGCGATTCGGCCAACCAGCAGCATTCGTGGAAGGGGGCGAACTGGCCATTCGTGCTGGTGGGCAACCTCGGCGGCAAATTGAAATCGGGGCAGTTCCTGTCGTACCCGGTGTCGAAGCGGCATACGCATTACGTGGACGGCAAGGAGATGGGCAAGGCGGGCGATGCGAACCCCGCGATCAACGCGCTCTACTGCACGCTGCTGCACGCGTTCGGCGCGCCACGCGACACGTTCAACCGGTCCCCCAGTGCGCCGGATGCCCCCGCCCTCTACGGCCCGCTTGCGGAGTTGCTCGCGTAGCGATGACGTGGAATTGGAACGAGATCAACCACCCATGCCGATCCTAGAGACTTCTATGAAATTCACCTTTTCGATACTGCCCTTGGTCAGTCTGCTGGTCTTCGCTCAGACCGCCGCGAACGCCGCTGGCCCTGTTGGGGATGGGACTCACCTCCGTTCGTTCCTAGACGCCCATTGCGTGCGATGTCACGGCGAGAAGAAGCAGAAAGGTGACGTGACACTGCACAACCTGAGCGCCAAGCCGAAGGGGGCGGCCGAACTCGATTTGTGGAAGAGGATTTACGAACAGGTTGAGGGATATCAAATGCCCCCGATCGATTCCAAGCAGCCGATCATGGCCGAGCGGCAGCAAGCGATTGAGTTGGTCAAGGCGGTGCTGAAGGCCAGCGGCGCGGGTGTGGACGAACTCAA